>NZ_JBINJD010000300.1:0-2184 GCF_043951915.1 Alienimonas sp. DA493
ACGTGCGTCGCGGCCTCGGCGAGCGGAACGCCCAGCAGAGCACTCAGTCGGCAGCAGCTCTCGATCTCCGCCCCGGTCCAACCGGCGTCGGCGGGCGTGGATTCGCCGGCGGCGATCCCGTAGCGCTCGCGGTACGTCTCCCAGATGCCGCGGCGTTGCTCCTCGCCCGGCAGGTCCAGGAAGAACGTCGCGTCGAACCGGCCGCTGCGGGTCAACTCCGGCGGCAGCCTGCTGGCGTCGTTGGCGGTGCAGACGACGAACACCCCCGGCGGCCGATCGGCCAGCCAAGAGAGCAGCGTGCCGAGCAGCCGGGACGAGACCCCGGAGTCGTGGGCCCCGCCGGACGTGCCGGCCAGGACGCGTTCGATCTCGTCCACGAAGCAGATTACCGGGGCCATGGCCTCGATCGTCGCCAACGCCCGGCGGGTGTTCTCCTCGGTGGCGCCGACGAGGCCGCCCATCAGGGCCCCGACGTCCAGCGTCAGCGTCGGCCGGCCGACCTCGGCGCCAAGGGCCCGGGCGAACGTGCTCTTGCCGACCCCGCCGGGGCCGAGCAGGAGGACGCCTTTCGCCTCCGCCGTCGTGGACCCGTTCCGCAGTGCCGTCCGGCAGAAGGCCTTCAGAGCGGCCATGCCGCCGAGGGCGTTGAAGCCCGGCCCGCCGCGGTGCAGGGTCAGCGGCCCACCGGCGGCGAGCTGCTTCGCCTTGAGTTCCCAGAGCGGGCCGGGGTCCAGCCGGCCGTGCCGGACGAGCGAGAGGGCGAAGGCGTTCTCCGCCTCGCTGCGGGTCAGGCCGGCGGCGGCGTCCAGGACGGGCGTGAGCGGATCGGGCAGCTCGCCCTCCTCCGTGGCGACGCCGCGGGCGACGGCCTCCAGTTCCTGCCGGGACGGCAGCGGGCAGTCCAGGACCGCGAAGTCCCGGGACAACTCTGGGGGCAGGTCCGAAGACGGCTGGACGAGCACCAGGCAGGTGCGGCGGATCTTGCCCGCCGCGAGCGCCGACCGCACCGCGGCCAGCAGTTCCGGACTCTGGAAGTACCGATGGACGTGCACCATGGCGAGCAGCGAGGGCGTCTCGCCGTCGCCGGAGGCCGGCAGGGCCTGGACCGCCGCCAGCGGGTCGGCCGGGCCGTCCTCCCCGCCGTCGGCGGTCCAGGTGGCGAGGTTCCAGCCCCGCTCCCGGCAGAGGCCGGCGAGATCGTGGAGGACCTCCTCGGGTTCGGGCGTGACCGCGAGCACGCCCGGGAAGGCGGCCGCGATCAGCTCCGAAAGTCGCTCGGTCATTCCCGGGGGCGTGCCGGGGGCGGCTTCGTTCTCGTCGAGTTCGGGCGGGGACGGACCCTGCGGTCGACGCGGCATGGGCGTCTCCTTCGTGTGGGAACGGGTTGTGAAAGAACGGGGGCCGGGCGGCGGGCGTCAGGCCCGCTGCTCGACCGGCTGGGCGACCGGGGCGGTCGCGTGGTACTCCGGCGTCCGTCGCTCGGCGGTCGTCGTGCCGAGGGCCTCCTCGTACGGCTGGCTGGCCGCTTTACAGAAGGGGCCGGCGAAGCCCTTCGTTTCGACGGAGGTCTCGCCGGTCGGGGTGACGGTGATCTCGATGCGCTGCATCTCAGGCGGCCTCCCCGGCGGAGAGGTACTGCGGCCCGCCGCCGAAGCCGGCGGCCCCGGCGGTGACGGTCAGCTTCACGCTGCCGTCGGCCAGGGCGGTCTCGACAACGCGGTGGCCGCGGGCCTTCGCCTGGAGCTTGGTCTTCTCGACGGCGTAGGCTTGGAGGAGGCGGCCGACGAAGGACTCGTCGCCCCAGCGGCCCTCGTAGGTGTCGTGGTACAGGTCGCCGGTCTCCGTGTCGCAGACGATCGGGTAGACGTAGCCGGGCGGGCGGACCGCGAGGCCGGTCTGCACGCTGCGATCGAAGAACGTGACGGACTCGATCTGCGGCGGCGGCAGTTTCAGCCGCTGGCAGGCCGCCGCGAGGGCGGCGGGGTCCGTCGCCTTCGCGGCGACGGTCACGATGTGGCTCATGCGGGGAGCCTCCTGGTTCGGGAAAGGGACGGGGGAGCGGTCAGCGGCCGTCTTGCGGCGGCGTCTCGCGGGCTGGGTCGGGCGGGGCCGCGGCGCGGCCGGCGGCTATCGCGGCGAGGTCGGCCAGCAGGCCGAGCAGCAGCTGTCCCGCCGCGGCGGCCA
>NZ_JBINJD010000301.1:0-2132 GCF_043951915.1 Alienimonas sp. DA493
ACGTGCGTCGCGGCCTCGGCGAGCGGAACGCCCAGCAGAGCACTCAGTCGGCAGCAGCTCTCGATCTCCGCCCCGGTCCAACCGGCGTCGGCGGGGGTGGCGTCGCCGGCGGCGATCCCGTACCGCTCGCGGTACGTCTCCCAGATGCCGGCCCGCTGCTCCTCGCCCGGCAGATCCAGAAAGAATGTCGCGTCGAACCGCCCGCTGCGGGTCAGTTCCGGCGGCAGCATCGAGGCGTCGTTCGCGGTGCAGACGACGAACACCCCCGCCGGCCGATCGGCGAGCCAGGAGAGCAGCGTGCCGAGCAGCCGGGACGACACCCCGGAGTCGTGGGCCCCGCCGGACGTGCCGGCCAGCGCCCGTTCAATCTCGTCGACGAACAGGATCACCGGGGCCATCGCCGCGGCGGTCGCGAGGGCCTCCCGCGTTCGCCCCTCCGTCTGTCCGACGAGCGAACCCATCAGGCCGCCCACGTCCAGCGTGAGCGTCGGTCGATCGACCTCGCGGCCGAGGGCCCGGGCGAAACTCGATTTGCCCACGCCGCCCGGCCCTAGGAGGAGGACGCCCCGGGCTTCGACGGCGGGCGAGCCGTTCGTCAGGGCGGTCCGGCAGAACGCCTTCAGGGCGTTCATGCCGCCGAGGGCGTCGAAGCCGGAGCCGCCCCGGTGCAGCGTCAGCGGGCCGCCCGCGGCAAGCTGCTTCGCCTTCAGTTCCCACAGCGGCCCGGGGTCCAGCCGGCCGTGGCGGACGAGCGAGAGGGCGAAGGCGTTCTCCGCCTCGCCGCGGGTCAGCCCGGCCGCGGCGTCCAGCACGGGCGTCAGCGGGTCGGGCAATTCGCCGTCTTCGGTGGCGACTCCGCGGGCCACCGCCTCCAGCTCCGCCCGGGACGGCAGCGGGCAGTCCAGGACGGCGAAATCCCGGGCCAGTTCCGGGGGCAGGTCGCCGGTCGGCTGGACCAGGATCAGGTGCGTGCGGCGGGTCTTGCCCGCCGCCAACGCCGTCCGGATCGCCGCCAGCAGTTCCGGGCTGTTGAAGTACCGATGGGCGTGCACCATGGCGAGCAGCGAGGGCGTCTCGCCGTCGCCGGAGGCCGGCAGGGCCTTCACGGCGGCCAGGGGATCGGCCGGACCGTCCTCGCCGCCGTCGGCGGTCCAGGTGGCGAGGTTCCAGCCCCGGTCCCGGCAGAGCCCGGCGAGATCGCGGAGCACCTCCTCCGGCTCGGGGCCGACCGCCAGCACGCCGGGAAAGGCGGCGGCGATCAGTTCGGCCAGCTTCCCGGATAGTCCGGTAGGCGAAGCCGGGGCAGTTTCTTCTTGCGGTTCGGGCGGGGACGGGCCCCGCGGTCGACGCGGCATGGGCGTCTCCTCGGTGTGGGTGTCGGGGATGAGAAAGAACGGGGGCCGATCCACGGGCGGTCAGGCCCGCTGCTCGACCGGCTGGGCGACCGGGGCGGCCGCGTGGTACTCCGGCGTCAGCGTCTCGGCGGCCTTCGCGCCGAGGGCTTCTTCGTAGGGCTTGCTGACCGCCCGGCAGGAGGGCCCGGCGAAGCCCTTCGTCTCGACGGAGGTCTCGCCGGCGGGGGTGACGGTGATCTCGATGCGGGGGGACATCTCAGGCGGCCCCCCCAGTCGTCAGGTACTGCGGACCGCCGCCGAAGCCCGCGGCCCCGGCGGTGACGGTCAGCCGCACCGAACCGTCGGGCAGCGCCGTCTCCGTGCAGCGGTGGCCGCGGGCACGGGCCTGCAGCTTGGCGGCCTCGACCGCGTAGGCCTGGAGGAGGCGGCCGACGAAGGCCTCGTCGCCCCAGCGGCCCTGATAGGTGTCGTGGTACAGGTCTCCGGTCTCCGTGTCGCAGACGACCGGGTAGACGTAGCCCGGCGGACGGACCGCGAGGCCGGTCTGCACCGAGCGGTCGAAGAAGGTGACGGTCTCGATCTGCGGCGGGGGCAGTTTCAGTCGGTCGCAGGCCGCCGCGAGGGCGGCGGGGTCCGTCGCCTTCGCGGCGACGGTCACGATGTGGCTCATGCGGGGAGTCTCCGAGGGTTGGGTGAGGGACGGGAGAAACGGTCAGCGGCCGCCGCGGGGCGGCGGCTCGCGGCCGACGGCCGGGTCGGGCGGGGCGGCGGCCCGGC
>NZ_JBINJD010000302.1:0-2017 GCF_043951915.1 Alienimonas sp. DA493
GGACGGACGAAGACCCGCCGGCGGACCCGTTTGGGCGGCCCGGCTTCCCGCCTTTGGCCCGAGACGCGGGACGACGGGAGCTGATTCTGACCGGCACCGGCGGCAGCGTCGGCGTACCGGCCATCGGCTGCGATACGCCCGCCTGTCGCTCCGAGGATCCCCGCGACGCCCGCACCCGCTGCGGCGTGCTCGTGCCGGCGCCGCGGGGAAACTTCGTCATCGACACGCCGCCGGAACTCCGGTTGCAGCTGGTCCGCGAACGCGTGCCGATGGTGCACGCCGGGATCTTCACCCACGGTCACGCCGACCACGTCACCGGGCTGGACGACCTGCGGATCTGCTCCTTCCGCCTCGACTCGCCCCTGCCGCTGTATTGCGAGCCGGACGTGGGGGAGCAGCTGCGCACGATGTTCGGCTACGCCTTCCGCGAACCGCCGGCCGGGGCCCACAGTTTTGCGGTCCCCCGATTCTCGCTGCAGGGGCTGGAGCCCGGGCGGGCGGTAGACGTGCTGGGACTCAAGGTGCTCCCGGTCCGCCTGAACCACGGCCGAATGCCGATCCTCGGGTTTCGTTTCGGATCGTTCGCCTACTGCACCGACGTGAACGAGATTCCGGAGGAGTCCTACCGACAGCTCCGTGGGGTGAAGACGCTGGTGATCGACGCCCTGCGGGACCGCCCGCACGCGACGCACTTCAGCATCGGCGAGGCGCTGGAAGCCGCGGAGCGGATTGGGGCCGAGCAGACCTGGCTGACGCACATCTCGACGGATCTGCTCCACGCGGAGGTCGAATCGCGGCTGCCGCCGCACGTTCGACCGGCCCACGACGGCCTGCGGCTGAAGTTCTGAAGGAGGGAACGAAAAACGCCGCCGGCGGGGCCGGCGGCGTCGGTCTCTGAGAACGGAGCGGCGGCTCAGTTCGCCGCTTCGACGGCCTTCCGCTTCGGCAGGCGAAGGTTGAGGCGTTCGCCGTTGCGGATCACGTTCAGCGTCAGCACGTCGCCGTCGTAGTTCCGCAGGGCGCGGTTCAACTCAGAGTGGTTGTCGATCGGCCGGTTGTTCACGCCGATGATCCGATCGTACGGCAGCAGTCGGTCGCCGAACCGGCGGTCGCCGTCCTCCGGCGGGTTGTTCGCCGGTTCGAGTTCCTGCGGGTACTGACCGGGGAAGTAGTCCTCGGCGTCGATGCCGAGGGCGGCGTGCGCGGCGGCCTCACGGGCGGCGGCAACCTGAGCCGGGCTCGGACCGTAGTTGCGGTAGCCCCGATTGTAGATCGAGCCGCCGTAGGCGCCGCCGAGGCCGACGAGGCTGCCAAGGTAAGGCAGGTTGCCGTAGGGCACGTTGCCGAGGCCGCCGAGCGCGCCGGTACCCGTTCCCGTCAGGCCGGTTCCCGTGCCGGTGATGCTGCCGGAGCCGGTCAAGCTTCCAGTCCCGGACAGACCCGTCCCGGAGAGGGCGCCGGTCCCGGTCAGGCTGCCCGCCCCCGTGGCGGTGCCCGTTCCGGTCAGGCCTCCGGCCCCGGTCAGGCCGCCGGCGGCGCCGGCCGCGGCGTTGCCGCTGACGCCGGGCACGTTGGCGTCGGCGCCGGTCGTGTCGATCGTTCGACCGGTGTTCGACAGGCTGCCGGCGGGGGTGAGGGCGCCGTTGGCGAGACCGGGACTGCTGCCCGTCATGCCGGGCCTGACGGCGCCGGCATTCCCGCCCGTCACGCCGGCGGCGGCGCCGGCGTTGGCGCCGGCGTTGGTCCCGCTGACGCCGGGCACGTTGGCGTCGGCGCCGGTGGTATCGATCGTCTGGCCGGGGTTCGACAGGCTGCCGGCCGGAGTGACGGAGTCGTCGTTGGCGAGGCCGGGGCTGCTGTCCGTGGTCTGCGGCGTGCCAGCCGCCGCGGTCCCGGCGCCAGTCGCCCCGGTGCTGGTCGTCCCGGTGGCGTTGGTGCCGGTGGCGTTGGTGCCGGTGGCGTTGGTGCCGGTGGCGTTGGTGCCGGTGGCGTTGGTGCCGGTGGCGTTGGTGCCGGT
>NZ_JBINJD010000303.1:0-1982 GCF_043951915.1 Alienimonas sp. DA493
CGGCGTGCCGAACCCGACGACTTTACCCGGACCGAGTCGGCTTCGAGCGTGACTTTCGACAGGACGTGTCGCTTCACCCGGCCGTCGGGCCGGCGCTCCGTGCGGAAGTGGCAGTCGATCGAATCGAAGGCTTCCTCAAGAGCGTCCCGCAGCAGCGGGCGAGGCGCTTCGCGGATCGCCCGCGGCACGTTCTCCAGCACGGCCCGAATGCGGTCGGCGTTCACCGGGCAGACCTCCGGCTCCGCCGCCAACGTCGCCGCCCGCCGTTCCGCCGCGTCGCGGAGGTCGATCAGTTTCTCCAGTTGCGCGGTCGCGTCCGGCACGACGGACTCCGGCAGCGACAGGATGCGGGCCGACGCCGCTTCCACCTTCTTCCGCAACGCCTTCGCCCGGCGCGCGGCGGACTCCCGCTCCGCCCGCCGGGCCTCGCCGCCGGTCGCCCCGGTCAGTTCGGCGACCAGCACGTCCAGGTTCTGCTTCTCCCGCAGCCGGTCTTCGATCTTCTCCAGAATGTCCGCCTGCCGGACCGTGTACGCCCCCGCGTGCCGCTTCGGGTTCGCCGGGTCGAGGTTTCGACCGAGGCAGCGGTAGTGCGGCACGGCCCCCTTTCGGAGCGTGACGCCCACCATCTTCTGCCCGCAGTCGCCGCAGCGAACGAGCCCGGACAGGACGAACGCCCCGCCGTCCCGGTGGGGCGTCGTGCGGGTGCGGTTCGCGGCGAGCCGCCCCGCCGCCGCGGCGAACGTCGCGGCGCTGACGAGCGGTTCGTGCGTCCTCTCGATCACCACCGGCTCCGGGTTCAGATCCCGCCCCTTGCCGCCCGCGCGTCGCCCCCCGCCCCGGCCGACGCGCCCGAACTTGCCTCGGCAGTGCTTCCCCCACGTCGTCCGCCCGAGATAGGAGTCGTTCCCGAGAACGCTGCGCACGCCTTGCAGTTTCCAGCGCCTCCCGCTGGGCGACCCGACGCCCGCCTCGTTGAGCGTCGCCGCGACCTTTCGCAGCGAGTCCCCCGCGACGTACAGCCGGAAGATCAGACGGACGTGCTCGGCGTTGGCGTCGGGAACCAGCCGCCCCTCCGGCCCGATCGCGTAGCCGTAGGGCGGCTTGCCGGGCCAGCGGCCGGAGAGGACGGACCGTTCCATTCCCCGCAGGACGTTCCGCGACAGATCGGACAGATAGGAGTGCTTCGCCTCCTGTTGCACCGCCCACACGATCCTCCCGGCCATGTCGGACCAATCCACCCGGCCTTGCGCGACCGTGTGCAGGACGACCCCCGCGTCCCGCAGCGGCTTGATGTGGTATGCCAGTTCGATCGGGTCCAGCCGGGCGAAGCGGTCCGAATCCCAGCAGAGAATCGCCGCCCACCCCGCCCGTTCGGCGTCGTCCAGCATCCGCCGCCAGTCCGGCCGCTCCGCGTCGCCGCCGCTGATCCCGTCGTCCCGGTACTCCGCGACGATCCGGTAGCCGTGCTGCTCCGCCAGTTCCGCGACCGCCTTGACCTGGGCCGGGATGCTCTCCGTCTGTCGGTCGTCCGACATCCGGTAGTACGCCGCCGCGGTCAGCATTTTCGTTCCTGCACAATGAGGGGCGGGCCGCCCGACAGGCGGTAGCCCCGAACGTAGGCGATGGCGTTCCGTTCCGTCAGCCCCGCCCGCTTCACGACCCCGGATCGGGTCAGCACCGAGAAGCGGGCGGGATGGACTTTTCGGCAGCAAGCCGTGGCGACAAGTCGAAACATCTTCAACAGTCAAAGGGAGAACAAGGTGCGATCGGGCGTCGCGTCACTCTACGAACCGTCCGCAAGGGGCCTTCGTCCCCCGCCGACGCGAGCGCGGCTCCGTCCGGCGAGAACGGCGATTGCGGTTGGGCTCGAAGAAAACGGAGACCGGGCGGGCAGGCGCAGGAGACGGCCCGGCGAGCGGGCGCGTCGAGCCCCGCCGGCAGAACGGCGGGGGCGGAGAGAGGGCCGGCCGCGTCGGGCC
>NZ_JBINJD010000304.1:0-1967 GCF_043951915.1 Alienimonas sp. DA493
CGCGGCTCCAACGAAAAGCGAACCTTTCGCAGCGCTCTGGTGTCTCTCGAAAGGATCGGTTGACGCCCCGCCCCCGGGGTCGATACTGTTCCCCCCGACGCGGCGAGTCGTCCGGTTTCGGACGGTTCTCCGAGTCTCGCAGGCGGGTGTAGCTCAATTGGTAGAGCGTCAGCTTGCCATGCTGAAGGTCGCCGGTTCGAGCCCGGTCACCCGCTCTTACGCCTGCAAACGATCGTAACGCCGAGGCCCCGCGGGGCCTCGGCGTTACTTTTTGCCCCCGCCCGCCCGCGCACAGGGCCGGGCGGCGTTGAGCAATTCGCGCCCGCGGGTACGCTACCCGACCCCGCATTCCGCGACCCGACCCGCATTTCGCGGCTGAGCCGCACTTCGCTCCCGACCCGCACGTTCCGCCGATGTCGACCGACGCCCCCGTTCTTGACGACCCCGCCGCCGGCGGCACGCTCGGCGACCCGGACCTGACGGGCGACGAGTTCAGCGACGATCGCCGCAAGATGGACCTCTCCGTCGAGGTCGAGGACGCCGGCCCCTGCCTGAAGCACGTCAAGGTGACGGTGCCCCGGGCCGAACTGGACGCCGCCCTGGAAGAGGCCGTCGGCGAGTACGCCGACCAGGCCAGCGTCCCCGGCTTCCGCGTCGGCCGCGTGCCGGTCACGCTGATCAAGAAGCGCTTCAAGGACGAACTCGCCGGGCAGGTCAAGCAGCGCGTGCTGATCGACAGCCTGGAGCAGGTCTCCGAGGAGCAGGACCTCGACCCGATCAACGAGCCGGACCTCGACGTCTCCACCCTCGACCTGCCGGACGAGGGCGATTTCGAGTACGAGTTCGACGTCGAAGTCCGCCCTAAGTTCGACACCCCGGACCTGTCCGGCCTGAAGATCGAACGGCCGGACGCGGAAGTCACCGACGCCGAGGTCGCCGCCTACCGCGAAGAGTTCCTCACCCAGTACGGCCGCCTGGAGCCGCAGGAGCGGGCCGCCGAGGCCGGCGACACCGTCAAGCTGAAGGTGACCTTCTCCCACGACGGCAAGGAACTGAACGTCGTTCCGGAGCTGAAGGCCAAGCTCAAGCCGGTCCTTCGCCTGCAGGACGCGGAGCTGGAAGGCTTCGACGAGCTGATCGCCGGCGCCGAGGTCGGCGACGTGAGGGAAGCCACGCTGACCGTCTCCCCGGAGGCGGACCGCGTCGAACTCCGCGGCGAAGAGGTGACCGGCAAGTTCGAGGTGCTGTCGATTTCGACCCTCAAGCTGCCGACCCTCACCCGCGAGCTGCTGGACCGCATCGGCGTTGAGAGCGCCGAGGAACTGGACCAGCAGATCCGCGACTCCCTCACCCGGCAGCGGGAGTACCGCCAGCGGCAGAGCGCCCGCGAGCAGCTGCTCGCCAGCATCACGGAGAGCGCCGACTGGGACCTGCCCGAGAAGCTCGTTCGCCGGCAGACGGAGAACGCCCTGCGGCGGGAACTGCTCGAAATGCAGCAGGCCGGCTTCACCACCGCCCAGATTCGGGCCCGCGAGAACGAACTGAAGCAGAACGCCGTCAGCTCGACCCGGCAGGCTCTCAAGGAGCACTTCATCCTCGACCGCGTCGCCGAGGAGAACGACATCGAGCCGACCCCCGGCGAGATCGACCGCGAAATCACCCTGATGGCCCTCCAGCAGGGCGAGCCGGTTCGCCGCGTCCGCAGCCGGTTGGCCAAGAGCGGCATGATTGAGAACCTCGCCGCCCAGCTCCGCGAGCGGAAGGCGATCGACTTCCTGCTGGAGAAGGCCGAATACGTCGACGTGCCCTCCGAGGAGCCGCCCGCCGACCGCGTCGAAGCCGTCAAGCAGAGCGTCTGCGGCATCGGCTCCGTCGCCGCCTCCGCCGAGGACGAAGACGAAGACGGGGCCGGCGAAGAGGAGTGATCCTCCCGCTGACGGCTCGGTTTCGCTCCTGGAGCCGCGACC
>NZ_JBINJD010000305.1:0-1959 GCF_043951915.1 Alienimonas sp. DA493
AGCGGCGGACGGACCGCGGCCCGTCCGCCGCTACGCCGGCGGCCAGAGGCTCCACAGCAGCGCCGCGACCGGACCGGCGAGCAGCAGGGAGTCGAGGACGTCCAGGACGCCGCCCATCCCCGGGAGCAGCGTGCCGGAGTCCTTCACGCCGGCGTCCCGCTTCAGCACGCTCTCCACCAGGTCGCCGAACAGCCCGGCCAACCCCACCGCGGCGCCGAAGACGATCGCCCGCAGCAGGTCCGGCTCGCCCCGGCCGAAGGACGGCCCGGCCAGCCACAGCCAGAGCGTCGTGCCGACCGCGGCCCAGACCAGCGCCCCCACGGCGCCGGCCCATGTCTTGCCGGGGGAGACCCGCGGGATCAGCTTCCGTTTGCCGAACGCCCGCCCGGTGAAGTAGGCGCCGGTGTCCCCGCATTTCGCCGCGGCGATCAGGCTGCCGATCGCCAGATACCCCGCGTCGCCCCCTCCCACCCAACGGAGTTGAGCGGTGACCGCCAGCAACCCGCCGACGTACAGCAGGCCAAACGCCTCCGCGGCGAGGCCCTCCGCGTGCCCGCCGGGGCGGTCGAACCGCAGCACCCGGCGGACGGCGACCAACAGCAGCCCCGCCGCCACGCCGATCGTCACCCCGCCCAACCCGGTCAGCGGGTTCGTCGGCGGCAGCACGGGATCGCCGGCGGAGACGAGCCAGTGCGGGAGCCACGCCCCCAGCAGGGCGAACGTCACCCCCAGCCCCGCCGCCAACAGCGACGGCCGGGCGGCCTTCGGGTCGGCCCAGTAGTCCGCCGGGGTGTCCTCCTCGTCGCCCGGCTCCGGCGCCGGGGGGGCGGCCGGCGGGGGGAACAGGCGGACCAACTCCGCGGTCGCCTTCCAGCCGATCGCCAGCAGGGCGACGAACAGCGCCGGCGCCGTCGCTCCGGCCCGGTGGTCCAGCCAGCAGAGCCCCAGGAACCCCGGGATCAGAATCGCCGCGGAGAGCAGTCGTCCCAGCATCAGGCCCCCGCCGCGCCGTCAGGGGAGGAGGCGTCCTCGGCCGGGGCCGATTCGCCGGGGACCGGGGACGGGTCGTTCAACCCGCCGAAGCGGCGGTCGCGGGCGGCGAAGCTTCGCAGGGCGGCGTGCAGGTCCTCCGGGCCGAAGTCCGGCCAGGGTTTCTCGCTGATCGCCAGCTCCGCGTAGCTGATCTGCCAGAGCAGGAAGTTGCTCACGCGGTACTCGCCGGCGGTCCGCAGCACGAGGTCCGGGTCCGGCCAGCCGGCGGTGTCGAGGCGGGCGGCGAAGGCGTCTTCGGTCACGTCCTCCGGCCGGAGCCCGCCGGCGGCGACGTCGTCCGCGATTTTGCGGGCGGCCCGGGCGATCTCGTCCCGGCTGCCGTAGTCCAGCGCCAGGCAGAGCCGCATCCCCCGGTTGGGCTTGGCGAGTTCGATGGTGCGGTCGACCTCCGCCATCACGTCGGCGGGCAGGCCGTCGCGGCGGCCGATCGTCTCGAACCGCAGGCCGTGCCGCTCCACGTTGGGGCGCTGCTCGACGGCGTACCGCTTCAGCAGGGCCATGAGGAACTCGAACTCCGTCGCCGGCCGCTTCCAGTTCTCTCGGCTGAAGCAGTAGAGCGTGAGTTGTTCGATCCCGAGCCTGGCGCACTCCTCGACGATGCGGTCGGCGGCCTTCGCCCCGGCGGCGTGGCCCTCGTGCCGGGGGCGGCCCTTCCCGACGGCCCAGCGGCCGTTGCCGTCCATGATCGCCGCCACGTGCACCGGCAACCGTTCCCGGCTCAACCCGAGCCGGGCGAGGTCGGCGTCGCTGTAGGGTTCGGCGGCGCGCGGTTCGGCGGAGCGGGGGGCGGGGTCGGACATGCGGGTCGAAGTGTGGCCGCCGGAGCGGGCGGCGGCAAACCGGCGGCCCGTCCATTCCCCCCTCGCCCCCCTTTTGGGGGAGAGGGGTCGGGGGTGAGGGGGCAGC
>NZ_JBINJD010000306.1:0-1917 GCF_043951915.1 Alienimonas sp. DA493
TCGAGCACGTCCTCCATCTGCGCGACGAAGGCGGCGTTCTCCTTCGGCGGGATCACCCACTGCTGGCGGAGCCAGGGCTTCAGCGAATTTTTTTCTACGCCGGCAAAGCCGGCTGACCCGCCGGCGCCGGACGGGTAGGCTGCGGCGTCCGATTCATCTGGAGGAAGGGCGATGGGCAGGAACGCGGCGCGGCCGGAACCGGCGATGCGGGAGACGTTGCGGTGCCTCGGCGCCGACTGTCCGCGGTGCGGGGCCAGGACCCGGGCGCGATACGACAACCGTCGGACCGTCGCCACGCTGGACGGCTTGATCCGGCTGACTTTGAAGGTCCGCCGCTGCCGCAGCCCCGACTGCA
The DNA here is from genome assembly GCF_043951915.1 of Alienimonas sp. DA493. Taxonomy (NCBI): domain Bacteria; kingdom Pseudomonadati; phylum Planctomycetota; class Planctomycetia; order Planctomycetales; family Planctomycetaceae; genus Alienimonas; species Alienimonas sp. DA493. The sequence continues at coordinate 356 of NZ_JBINJD010000306.1, forward strand.
ACAAGGCGTACCGCCCGGAGGCGGAAGGGTCGTACGCCCTGCCGCAGCACGAGTTCGGGCTGGACGTGATCGCGTTGATCGGCGCCCTGCGGTACCGGGAGCATCTGAGCGTGCCGGAGATCGCCCTCCGCCTGAACGCCCGGCCGGCCCTGGCGATCTGCGAACGAACGGTGACGAACCTGCTGGACCGCTACGACGAGCTGCTTGCGACGTCGCTGGCCGACGACGTCCGGCTGCGATCGCTGACGACGAAACAGGGCCGCGTGATCCTGGCTCTGGACGGCCTGCAGCCGGACGTCGGTCACGAGGTGTTATGGGTGTTGCGAGACTGCCTGTCCGGCGAAGTGTTGCTGACCCGCAGCCTGCTCTCCGGTTGCGAACGCGACCTGGCTCCGCTGCTACGCGAGGTCGCCGGGACGCTGACCGTACCGATCGCCGGAGTCGTCTCCGACGGGCAGCAGTCGATCCGCCGGGCGGTCGCCTCGGCCCTGCCGGGCGTGCCGCACCAACTCTGCCAGTTCCATTACCTGCGAGAAGCCGCCCGCCCGATCTACGAAGCGGATCGCCATGCCAAGAAGGAGTTGAAAAAGCGGGTCCGCGGCGTGCGGCCGCTCGAACGGGCGCTGGAGGCCCGGGACGACGCCGAGGCGGAGGCCGCTCGCGGGTACTGCGCCGCCGTCCGCAGCGCGATCACCGACGACGGCCGACCGCCCCTGGCCGCCTCGGGGCTGAAACTGCACGGGCGGCTGACGGAGGTCTCCGAAAGTTTGGCCCGCGTGGAACAAAAAAGGGGCTCCCGCCGGAGCTGACCAAGCTGAAGCGGCTGGTGGACAAGGGGCTGCGCGAGACCGCCCCGCTCTGGCCGGACGTGCGGCGGGCGTTCGCCTGGGTTCACCGGGCCGCGGAGATTCTGAACGCGGACGACGGCTCGGCCGGCCCCGCCGGGGCGGACGCCGTTCGCCGCCGGCTGGGCGGCCTGACCGGCGCGATGCGGCGTCATCGATCGCGGGCCGGGAGGTTGATCCCGGCCGTCGATTACTTTCTGAAAGTGACGCGGAGCTATTGGCCGGGCCTGTTTCACGCCTACAGCACGCCGGACCTGCCCCGGACGAACAACGATTTGAAGCAGCTGTTCGGCAGCTACCGTTGGCACGAGCGGCGGATCGCCGGCCGCAAGACGGCTTCGCCGGCGCTGGTGGAGCGGGGCTCGGTCCGCCTGCCCGCCGCGCTCGCCACCGGCCGGCGGGCGTACGCGTCCGCCGATCTGGCGCCAATCGACGTCGCCGCTTGGCGGCGTCTGCGGACAGAACTCAACGCCCGCCGGGAAACCCGCCGACGACGCACCCGCTTCCGCCGCGACCCCCGAGCCTTCCTCGCGAGGCTCGAACGGGACCTGCTTCAGCCGGCTTTGCCGGCGTAGTTTTTTTCAGCGTCCGCCAGACGGTGGCTGGGTCGATCGACTCGACGACCTCCAGCTCCACCAGCCGCTCGGCCAGCAGCTTCATCGTCCAGCGGGCGCGGCCATCAGGAGCCGGGGAGCAGGCGACCGCGATCAGCTGCGC
>NZ_JBINJD010000307.1:0-1907 GCF_043951915.1 Alienimonas sp. DA493
CCGCACGATCGTCGAGCAGATTCGCGCCCTGCGGGAGGCCCGGGATCGGCTGGAGGACCGCGTCGCCGACCGCACCCGCGAGCTGGAGCGCGCCAACGAGGCCCTGCACACAGAGCACCGCGAACGCCTGCGGGCCGAGGAGAAACAGCGGGAACTGCTCCGCGAGTACGCCCGCGTCAGCCGGGCGCACTCCGTGGGGCAGACGGCCTCCGGGCTGGCCCACGAATTGAACCAGCCGCTCGGCGCCGTGGCGAACTACGTGGAGGGCTGCCTCGTCCGGCTGGAACGCGGGGCGCCGGCACGCGGCGACGGGGCGCCGGACGAGTTGGCGACGGACGAGTTGGCGGCGGCGCTGGGCAAGGCGCGGGACGCGGCGCTGCGGGCGGGGGCGATCGTCGCCCGCATCCGCCGCCTCGCCGCCCGCGGCGCCCCGGAGTTCCTCCCGGTGGACGCCGCGGCGCTGGTGCGGGAGGTGGCGGAGTTCATGGACGAGGAGGCCCGCCGCCGCGGCGTGCGGCTGGAGGTCCGTCTCGACCCCGCCGCCCCCGCGGGGGAGCCGCCCGGCCGGGCGACCGCCGCGGCCGCCGGAACGGCACGGGATTTGATCGTGGTCACCGGGGATCGCGTCCAGCTTCAGCAGGTTTTGACCAACTTCCTCACCAACGCCTTCGACGCCGTCGCCGCCGCCGCGCCGCCTCAACCGCGGGTCGCGCTGGGGCTCTGCGTCTCCGGCGAGGGGCGGGTGGAACTTTTCGTGGAGGACAACGGCGACGGCCTGCCGCCGGGCGCCGCCGATCGGGTGTTTGACGCATTTTACAGCGGCCGTGCCCACGGAACGGGCATTGGGCTGGCGATCGCCCGCTCGATTGCCGAGGCTCATGGAGGGGCCCTTTCAGTCCGCTCTGAACCCGGGGCGGGGGCCCGCTTCGCTTTGTCGCTGCCCGCGTCCCGCACTGACGCTTCCTCCCTCGCCGCCCCGCCCCCGTGACGACCCTCGGCGACTCGGCGTCCGATGACTCGGCTCCAAACGGCTCGCCCCCGGACGGCTCGCCCCCGGACGGCTCGCCCTCGAACGGCTCGGCGCCCGCGCCGACGGTCCACATCGTGGACGACGACGCGGAGATGCGGGACTCGCTGCGGTGGCTGATCGAAAGCGTGGGCATGCGGGCCCGCTGCTACGGCTCCGGGGCGGAGTTCCTCCAGCGCTGCCGCGAGGAGCGGCTCGGGGAGGAGGGGCCGGGCTGTTTGGTCTCCGACGTGCGCATGCCGCGGATGAGCGGCCTGGACATGTACGAGGCGTACAAGGCCGAGGGGGGCGAACTGCCGGTCATCTTCATCACCGCCCACGCCGACGTGCCGATGGCCGTGCGGGCGCTGCAGAGCGGAGCGGCGGAGTTCGTGGAGAAGCCGTTCAACCGGCACGCCCTGTTGGAACGGGTGCAGCGGGCCGTCCGCCGCGACGCCCGCCGCCGCGAACAGGAACGGGCGCTCAAGGAGCTGGACCGTCGCTTCGCCGCCCTCACCGACCGCGAGCGCCTGGTGCTGCAGGGGCTCAAACGCGGCCTGCCCAACCGCGAGATCGCGGAGCAGGCCGAGGTCACCGTGCGGGCGGTGGAGATGCGGCGGAGCGGGTTGATGAAGAAGCTCGGCGCCGCCTCGCTGGCCGACCTGCTGCGGCTGGCCTGGTGCGTCGAAACCCGCACCCCGCCCGAAGAGCCGGGGGAGTAGCGGCGCTCGGCGGCGGGGACCGGCGTCGCCTCTGATCCTTACGGCCGCTCGGGATCTGGCCGGATATGCGGGCGGGGCGACCTCGAAAGGGGCGATTCAGCGCCGGGGCCGGCGATTCCCCTTGCGAGCCGCCCGCGGGGCCGGCCGATACCTCGGGACGTTCCCCACCCCGCCGTGGG
>NZ_JBINJD010000308.1:0-1886 GCF_043951915.1 Alienimonas sp. DA493
ACCGCCCCCCGCCGCTACACCGAACGCCCCGCAGAACCGTCCCCCGCCGCAGAATCAGCACGCTTCAGGCGGCCTCCGCCCCCGAAGGTTTCCGGCCGCCCCGACGCGGCCGACGTGGCGCCGGCGGGCAGTTCTGCCCTGGCGCCTTATCCACTTGCAAGTCCCGGCGGCCCGGGACGCCCGCCGCTACTCGCCGACACCGCGGGGCTCTTCCGGGGCGGCGCCGGGGGTGGTGATGCGTCCCCCCTCCGGAGACGTCTCGAACGCGGGACCGCTCTCCAGTTCCCCCTCCGGCACGCCGCCGCAGCCCGCCGCGGCGAGAGCGAGGACGACCATGAGATGAACGGTCAGAACGGGGCGGAGACGGGCGAACGGCGACACGAGGAGATCCGAGCGAGATCTGGAGATTGCGAAGCAGGCGTCCGGCAGGGGGTCGGAACCGCCGCGACGGCCGTTTCGTACCGAAGATCCCGGTACTTTTCAATCTGACGCACTCTCGGGGATGACACGAAACGGAACCGGCACATAAGATTGACCGTCACCTCGCGGCCTGTGACACGTTCTCCATGTCCGCATGGACACGCTTTTCCAGCTAAGTTCCTTTGCCATCCGCCGCCCTTACCTCCCGTTCCTCCTGAGGTCCCAGACGATGCTTTCCTCCCCCCGCCGCGCCGGCACGCCACGCAGCGCGTTCCCGTCCGCCGCCCGGTCCGGCTTTACGCTGATCGAACTGCTGGTGGTGATCGCGATCATCGCGATCCTCGTTTCCCTGCTGCTCCCCGCCGTCCAGCAGGCCCGTGAGGCGGCTCGGCGAAGCCAGTGCCAGAACAACCTCAAGCAGCTCGGCCTGGCGGCCCACAACTATCACAGCACCTGGAAAAAGTTCCCCGCCGGGGGAGCCTGGGCGGCCAACTACCGGAAGCCGGATTCCGTGCCGGCGAACGCGACGGACGGCGGACTGAGCGCGTTCATCATGCTGCTGCCGTATCTGGACCAGACGGCGCTGTGGAACGCGATGAACGCCCCGTACGACAACTCCGACCCGAAGGACGGCGTGCCGGACGTCCCCCCGTTCGGGTTCAACCACTGGGATCAGCAGCAGAACTATCCCCCGTTCAAGACGCAGATCGCGACGATCCTCTGCCCGTCCGACAGCACGACGCCCCGCGACGCGGCGGACACGAACTACGCGGTTAACTGGGGCGACAACGCGTCCGGCGTTCTGGAGCGGGCCAACTCGAACCGCCTCGGCGTGGTCCGCGGGATGTTCATGGGCCAAGGCTGGTTCGGCCTCTCCGACGCCCGCGACGGCACCGTCAGCACGATGCTGTTCGCCGAGATCGGCCGCAACAACGGGTCTGCGCCCCACCAGGGCGCCGTGATGCGCGACGTGTCCGCGCTCACGGTGTTGTCCGGCGAGAACGACGGATTCGCCAACCCCAGCGCCTGCGTGGAGGCGGCGACCGACCCGGCGAACCCCGGTCGCTATCCCGCCGGCGCCCCCATCACCAACCGCGGCGAGACGTGGGTTGAGTGGGGCGGCTTCGCCACCGGGTTCACCGCGATCCTGCCGCCGAACGGCCCGAGTTGCTCCCACGACGGCTCCCCGTGGAACGACGCCATTATCTCCGCCGGCAGCTATCACCCCGGGATCGTCCAGGTGGTGATGTGCGACGGCTCCGTGCAGAGCATCAACGAGACGATTAACGCCACCACGCAGGGGATGTCCGAGGCGAACGTCATCCGCGGCCGCAGCCCCTACGGCGTGTGGGGCGCGCTCTCCACGCGGGACGGCGGCGAAGCTGTTTCGGACGGTTTCTGACCCGCCGCGGCCTCCGGCCGCGACGTCCGACCGACAGAACCCAGCGGCCCGGGGCCCTCGCCCC
>NZ_JBINJD010000309.1:0-1874 GCF_043951915.1 Alienimonas sp. DA493
CAGCGCCCGGCCGCTCGGCCGCGGGACCCGGGTCCAGCGGACCCGCGGGTGCTCCGCCAGCGGCGCCGCGACGTGGTGGGCGACCAGCTCGACCGCCGCCCCCTCCCGCTCGGCGAGGTGCCAGGCGAGTTCGTAATTCGGCCGGTCCATCCCCCCGTGCAGGCGGAAGTCCCCCGAGACCAGGGCGAACCGCGACATCGGCGGCGCCCCGTCCGCCCGCGGCGCGCCCGTCGCCGACGGATCGGGCGTGAGGTCGGGCGTGGCGCGGGGGACCGCCGTCGCGGCCCGGGTCATCGCGACCGCTCCGCGAGCCGTCGGCGGGACCGGGGAACGGGCGGGGCCGCGGGCCGCGGGGCCGGCCGGGCGGCGCCCCGGCGGGCGGTCAGTTCCGCCGACCGTACCAGCCCGGCGAGGAACCAGAATTGAATCCCCAGTGTCGAGCAGAACGGCGTGTAGCTGAAGATCATCGTGCTCCACCCGGCGCAGACGGCGAGGACCAGCGTCGCCGCCTGACGCACCGCCCGGTGCGGGCAGCGGAGCGCCGTCCGGACCAGGTACGCAAACAGCGCCCCCAGGGCGATCAGGTTCAGCAACAGAACGAGCACGCCGCCGTCCAGCAGCCAACCGTTGAGGTTCGTCTCCGCCCAGATCGGCGGCGACTCGCGGTTGTACGGGTCGCCGAAGTAGTTCCGCATCATCCCCCAGCGCCCCAGGCCGGCGCCCACGGGGTACTCGAAGATCCATTCGGTCAGGGCCTGCTTGACGAACCCGCCGCGGCCGGAGTTGTTGAAGACGGCGACGGGATCGTCCTCCACAAGGCTGGCGAACCGCTCGGAAACGCTGTTCCCGCCCAGCGAGAGGGCCACCGCCACGCCGGCCGCCGCGGCGACCCCGCCGATCGTGACGCCCCGGGCAACCTGCTGCATCCGCCCCCGCACCGCCAACAGGGCCAGGTAGAGCGCGACCATCCCCGCCAACACCAGCAACGCGGTGCGGACCTGCGTGAGCAGAATCGCCGCCAGCCCGCAGAGGGCGAAGAACGCCCCCGCCGCCCGCATCCGCAGGGAGCGGCCGTCGATCACCGTCGCCAGCCCGAAGATCCCGGCGACCATCCCCGCCCCGGCGACCGCGCCCGGGCTGTCGAACAACCCCGGGGGACGGATGATGACGGAGCCGTCCGGACCGACGTAACTGTACACCTCCAAGCCGAACTTGTTTTCGAACACCACGTGGGAGAACTCCGCCGGCATGAAGCGGTCGGGGGCGTAAACCTGCAACACCCCGACCAGCGAGTTCACCCCCACGCAGAACAGGTACGCCAACGTTGTGCGGTACAGGGCGTCCGCGTCGGTGCGGACGCGGGGCATCCAGAAGGCGGGGGCGGCGACGGCGGCGTACAGCCCGATCTGGGCGACCGCCACCAGCAGGCCGTTCGTCGTCGGGTGCAGGATCATCGCCGTCAGCACGGCCAGGGCGAGAACCTGCCACGGCGCCGCGGGCAGCGCCCGGCGGTCGAACAGGCTCAGTCCGTACCACGCCGCCGGCGCCACGGCGACGGCGTACGACAGCATCCGCAACGGCACCCGCAACGACTGCGTGCCGGGCAGCAACAGGATCGCCGGGAACGTCGTCAGCGCGACCGGCAGCCACACGCCCGGGTGCGTCCACCACGCCGGCCCGGTCCGCCCGGCGGACGCCCGACCGGCGGAGGTCCGCCCGGCCGTCGAACGCCGGGGGGGCGACGACCGACGGGGAGGCGACGACCGGCGGGGAGCCGGCGGGGCGGGGGCGGCAACGGGGGCGCTCACGCGGCGACCTCCCGGCAGAACGCCTCCAGCTCCGCGAACCGGGCGGCGGGGTCGCTCAGCGCCGCC
>NZ_JBINJD010000030.1:0-42929 GCF_043951915.1 Alienimonas sp. DA493
CCCGCGGGGCCTCGGCGTTACGCCGTTCTGGACAGAAAAACGCGGGGGTTACCCGACGTTGTGTTCGTCGATGGAGAACGCCTTGCGGACGACGGCCTTCTCGATCTGGCCGCTGCGGATCAGGGCGACGGGCACCTTCCGCTTCACGACGGCGCCGTCTTCCATCACCCGCACGGTTTGCAGGTTCCGCTTGAACAGGCGGGGGGTGATGGAGCGGGTCTTCCGGCCGTTACCGCCGAGGTACTTCGGCTTACCGGATTCGACCTTGGCGTTGCCGCGGCCCGGCTTCCGGTCGCCGTACAGCTTCGTGAGCTTGGCCCGCTTGAGCCGCTTGTTTTTCTTCAAAGTGGACATGGGCGGGGGCGCAGAACCGGGTCGCGAAAGTTGGGGCGGGGAGTGTAGCGGCGAGATTACGCTCTGCAAAGCCCCGGGGGTTCCCCGTCGCCGGCAGACGGCGCGCTGCGGGAGCGAGGCGCGCCGCCTACCGGCGACGGCGAGGCGGGGGTATCGTTCCGGCGACTCGCCCCCCGTCTCGGCGAGCGACACTCGCACAGGAAGTCTCCCCGATGTCCGTCTCCGTCCGCCTGCCCGACGGCAAAACCCTCTCCGTCGGCGACGCCGACTCCGCCCTGGACGTCGCCCGGGGCATCTCCGAAGGCCTGATGCGGGCCGTCGTCGTCGCCGAGGTGAACGGCAAACTCGTCGACGCCGCCCGGCCGCTGGCCGACTTCGCCGCCGGCGACGACCCGGTCGACCTCCGGCTGGTCACCGACCGCGATCCGGAGGGCCTCGCCGTCCTCCGCCACAGCGCCGCCCACATCATGGCCCAGGCCGTGATGCGGCTGCACGACGGCGTCGGCCTCGCCTTCGGCCCGACCACGGCGACCGGGTTCTATTACGACTTCGACCTGAAGGAGCCGATCAGCGAGTCCGACTTCCCCGCCATCGAGGCGGAGATGAAGAAGATCGCCAAAGAAAAATTGGCCTTCGAGCGCTTCGACCTGCCCCGGGACGAAGCCGTCGAGCTGGTCGGCGGGATGAACCAGGAGTTGAAGGTCGAGCACATTAACACCGGCCTCGCGGAGCACCCCACGCTGGGCTTTTATCGGCAGGGGGAGTTCGTGGATCTCTGCCGCGGCCCGCACGTGCCGGACACCGGCAAGCTCAAGGCGTTCAAGCTGATGAGCGTCGCCGGCGCCCACTGGAAGGGCGACCAGTCCGGCCGCCCGCTGCAACGCCTCTACGGCACCGCCTTCTTCGACAAGAAGGCGCTGAAGGCCTACCTGTCGCAGGTGGAGGAGGCCAAGAAGCGGGACCACCGCCTGATCGGCAAGCGGATGGACCTCTTTACCATCAACCCGGAAGTCGGGCAGGGCCTCGTGATGTGGCTGCCGAAGGGGGCCACGCTGCGGTACACGCTGGAGGCGTTCCTGCGGGACGAACTGATCCGCCGCGGCTACGAGCCGGTCTACAGCCCGCACATCGGCAGCGTGAAGCTGTACGAGACCAGCGGGCATTTTCCGTTCTATCGGGAAAGCCAGTTCCCGCCGCTATACGACAATCCAGCAGTCCCGATGGTGCAGGACTTAATTCACCTGCACAGGCAGTCGCTAAAAGTGCAAGCCGCTGAGTATAGGCGTCAGAAGCTAGAGAGCCTCCTTACACGCATCGCAGCACTCTCAGATGAAGACAAAGAAGAATATGGCGTCGCCGAGCCAAACGAGGACACTTTGACTGAGGTGGGTTTAGAACAAGACAAGCTATCCATTTTTGCGATGGCAGCACTTCAGTATCTCGGGGTGGACAAGAAGAAATTCGCCAATGCGAAGTTAGATGAACGCTTCGAATTGCTGGAGGACTGGCTGAAAACGCGAGAACGCTTCCTCCTCAAGCCCATGAACTGCCCGCACCACGCGATGATGTATAAGTCGCGGCCGCGGTCCTACAAACAGCTGCCCATCCGCTTCGCCGAGTTCGGCACCGTCTATCGGCACGAGCAGAGCGGCGAACTGAACGGTCTGCTCCGCGTCCGCGGGCTCACCCAGGACGACGCCCACATCTTCTGCACGCCGGAGCAGGTCGCGCACGAGATCGAACAGACGGTCGACCTGGTCAAACTCGTCCTCGAAGCCGTCGGGCTGAACGACTACCGCGTCGAACTCTCCTTGCGCGCCCCCTCCAGCGATAAGTACGTCGGCTCCGACGAGAACTGGAACGCCGCCGAGGCCACGCTCCGCCGGGTGCTGGACGACAGCGGGATGGAGTACACGGAAAGCCTCGGCGAGGCCGCCTTCTACGGCCCGAAGCTGGACTTCCAGGTGCGGGACGCGATCGGCCGCGAGTGGCAGCTCGGCACCGTGCAACTGGACTACAACCTGCCGGAGCGGTTCGAACTGGAATATATCGGTTCGGACAACAAGCCGCACCGCCCGGTGATGATCCACCGGGCGCCGTTCGGCTCGATGGAGCGGTTCGTCGGCGTGCTGATCGAGCACTTCGCCGGGGCCTTCCCGCTGTGGCTCGCCCCGGAGCAGGTCCGCGTGCTGCCGCTCTCGGAGAAGTCGAACGACTACGCGACCGAGGTGACGGAGAAGCTGAAGTCCGTCGGTTTCCGGGCGACGACCGACCTGCAGGACGCCAAGTTGCAGGCGAAGATCCGCGAGGCCCAACTCGACCTGATCCCGTACATGTTCGTCGTCGGCCCGCAGGAGGCGGAGGCCGGGGCCGTCGCCGTGCGGGACCGCATCGACGGCGACCTCGGGGCGATGCCGCTGGACGAGGCGATCGCCAAGCTAAAAGAAGAAGTCGACGCCCGCACGATCCGCCAGATCGCGGAGAAGACGGACTTCGAAGGCTTCGAGGCGAAGAGCGACGTCGGCGGCGACTACTGAGTTGCGTAGGGTCCGCTCCGCGGACCGTCTCGTGACGTGCGGGATTACCGCTCAGGTTTCCACGTGCGGCAGTACGCGGTCCGCAGAGCGGACCCTACGCGGCCCGCTCCCTGACGGTCACGGCTCCATTTCGTAGACTGCTGATGTGACTGCCGACGACCTCACCGCCGCCCTCGCTCCCCGCCTGTCCGCCGACGCGGCGGCGTGGCTCGACGCGCAAAAGGAAAAGATCGCCGCGGGCGAGGAGCGGGCGCTGTACCTCGGCTTCGGCCTCGCCCCCCGCAAGGTGGGCAAGGCGGAGCTGAACGACGAGCGCTTTCCCGGCTGGTCCGTCGATCAGGCCGCCCGCGTCGCCCTGCTGCTGGCCTTTCCGACCGACGACGACCACCGCTGGCTGGTCGCCTTCGACAAGCTGGCCGACGCCGCCGAGGTGCGGGAGCAGGTCGCCCTCTACCGGGCCCTGCCGCTGCTCCCCTTCCCGCACGAACTGGCCGACCGCGCCGCGGAGGGCCTGCGGACGAACGTGAAGGGCGTGTTCGAGGCGATCGCCCACGACAACCCGTTCCCGCTGCACCACTTCAACGACGCCCGCTGGAACCAGATGGTGCTCAAGGCCCTGTTCATCGGCTCCTCGCTCGGCCCGATCGTCGGCCTGCGGGAGCGGATGAACCAGGACCTTCATCTCATGTTGCGGGACTACGCCGCCGAACGTCGGGCCGCCGGGCGGGACGTCCCGGCGGACCTGACCGACCTCCTCGCCGACAAAAGCTCAGGGGGCTGACGCCCCCCGCTCGCCACGCCATGTACATCGACCCCCACGTCCACTGCGTCTCCCGCACGACGGACGATTACGAAGCGATCGCCGCCGCCGGCGTGGTGGCGGTCATCGAGCCGGCCTTCTGGCTCGGCCAGCCGCGGACGAACCCCGGGAGCTTCAAGGACTACTTCTCGATGCTCGTCGGCTTCGAGCGGTTCCGGGCCGCCCAGTTCGGCGTCCGGCACTACTGCTGCATCGGTCTGAACAGCAAAGAGGCGAACCGCCCGGAACTCGCCGAGGAGGTCCTCGACCTCATGCCGCTCTATCTGGCGAAGGAGGGCGTCGTCGCCGTCGGCGAGATCGGCTTCGACGACCAGTCCGACGCGGAGGAGGACGCCCTCCGCAAACAGATCGAGATGGCGAAGGACGTCGACCTCCCCATCATGATCCACACTCCCCACCGCGACAAAAAGCGGGGCACGTCCCGCACGATGGACGTGCTGGAGGACCACGGCTTCCCGCCGGAGAAGGTCGTCATTGACCACAACAACGAGGAGACGGTGCGGGAAGTCTTGGACCGCGGCTACTGGGCCGCGTTCACGATCTACCCACACACCAAGATGGGCAGCGCCCGCATGTGCGCGGTCGTGGAGCAGTACGGCAGCGAGCGGATCATCATCGACAGCGCCGCCGACTGGGGCGTCAGCGACCCGCTGGCCGTCCCCAAGACGGCCCGGCTGATGAAGGAACGCGGCATCAGCGAGGAGGCCATCAAGGCGACGACCTACGAAAACGCCCTCGCCGCCTACGGCCAGAGCGGCCAGATGGCCGCCGACGACTGGCTCAACCCGGCCCCGATCGACCAGCGGACGCTGTACGAGGGCAACAGCGTTCTCCGCGGCGGCCAGGAGCCGCGGATCGAGAAGCCCAAGAAGCCGGACGTGGTGGAGTAAACCCCGCCGTACCCCCCTCTCCCGTGAGGGAGAGGGACTGGGGGTGACGCGCCCTCACCCGCGTCCGACGGCCGTGCAACAAGAGCGCTGCGGAGCGTGCTGGAGCGATCGGGCGTCGCTGCCCCCTCACCCCCGGCCCCTCTCCCCCAAAAGGGGGGCGAGGGGGGAAGGCATGCCGCGCTCACCCGCCCGCGGCGCGGCTCTTCTCGCGTTTGCGGGCGTTCTCCGTGAGGTGCTTTTTCCGAAGGCGGATCGCCTTGGGGGTCACCTCGACCAGTTCGTCCGGGGCGATGTACTCCAGCGCCGCCTCCAACGTCATCTGACGCGGCGGCTTCAGCAGGATCGCGTCGTCCGCCCCGCTGGAGCGGATATTCGTGAGTTTCTTTTCCTTGATAGGATTGACCACCAGGTCGTTGTCGCGGCTGTTCTCGCCGACGATCATCCCCTCGTAGACCGCGTCGCCGGGGGAGACGAACATTTCGGCCCGCTCCTGCAGCTTGAACAGGGCGTAGCCGACCGCTTTGCCGGCGATCTGAGACACCAGCACGCCGTTCTTGCGGCCGGGGACCTCGCCCTCGGCCTTGCGGTAGCCGTCGAAGCGGTGGTGGATCACGGCCTCGCCGCGGGTGGCGTTCAGCAGCTTCGTCCTTAACCCGATCAGGCCGCGGGCGGGGATGTGGAACTCCAAGTGGGTCAGTCCGCCGGCGCCGGCGGACATCTCCGACAGCTGGCCCCGCTTGTCGCCGACGAGCGTCATCACCCCGCCCACGCCCTCGGCGGGGACGTCGATCACGAGGTGCTCGTACGGTTCGTGCCGCTTGCCGTCGACCTCTTTGTCGATGACGCGCGGGGCCCCGACGGAGAGTTCGTAGCCCTCCCGCCGCATCGTCTCGATCAGGATGGCGAGGTGCAGCACGCCGCGGCCGGAGACGCTGAAGCTGTCCTTGTCGCCGGTCTCCTCCACCCGCAGGGCGACGTTGGACTGCAACTCCCGCTGGAGGCGGTCGCGGAGGTTGCGGCTGGTCACGTACTTGCCGTCCTGCCCGGCCAGCGGGGAGGAATTGATCGTGAACAGCATGCTCAGCGTCGGCTCGTCCACCGCGAGACGGGGGAGGACGTTGGGCTTCTCCGGGTCGGTGACGGTGTCGCCGATCTGCGGGTCCGGCAGGCCGGTGAGCGCGACCACGTCGCCCGCCTTCGCCTCGGGCACCTCGACGCGGCCGAGCTTGTCGAACAGCTCGACGGCGGTGATCGACGCCAGCGTGAGCGAGCCGTCGGCCCGGCTGAGCACGACCTTCTGCCCCGGTTTGAAGGTCCCGGACTGAATGCGGCCGGTGGCGACGCGGCCGACGTATTCGCTGTAGGTCAGGCTGGTGACCATCACCGTCGGCGGGCCGTCGTCGATCGCCGGGCCGGGGATGTGCTCCAGCACGGCGTCGAGGATCGGGGCGATCGTGCCGCTGCGGGCCTCCGGGTCGTCGCTGGCGTAGCCCTCCATGCCGCTGGCGAAGAGGTATTTGAAGTCCAACGTCTCGTCGTCGGCGCCGAGTTCTTCGAACAGGTCGAAGGTCTCGCTGAGCACCTCCTCCGGCCGGGCGTTGGGGCGGTCGATCTTGTTGACGACCACGATCGGCTTCAGCCCGACCTCCAGCGCCTTGCCGACCACGAACCGGGTCTGCGGCCGGGGGCCCTCGAAGGCGTCGACGAGGATCAGGGCCCCGTCGGCCATCCGCAGGACGCGCTCCACCTCGCCGCCGAAGTCCGCGTGGCCGGGGGTGTCGATGATGTTCACCCGCACGCCCTTGTAGGGCAGCGAGATGTTCTTCGAGAGGATCGTGATGCCGCGTTCCCGCTCCAGGTCGTTGCTGTCGAGCACGAGGTCGGAGCCGAGCGTGCCCTCGCGGAACTCGCCGCTCTGGCGGAGCAGCGCGTCGACCAGCGTCGTTTTGCCGTGGTCGACGTGGGCGATAATCGCCACGTTGCGGACGTCCTGCCGTCTCTCGGCCGAAACGGGGCGGGCGGTGGAAGAATCAGACACGATCACTCGGAGGGTTAGCCGCGACCGAAGGGAGCGTTCCCCGGCGGCCCTAGCAGGGTGCACCTAGACAAAGAGCCCGCGGCGACAGCCGCGGGCTCGGCGAAGCGGGAGTGTACGACCGCGCCGCGGTCGCGGGAAGGGCCGGGAGCCGTCAGTCCTCGGGGTCCTCCACCGCGACGGCGGTCGTCTTGCTGTTCCGGTAACCCAACCGGCAGGCCATCGCGTGCACGACAAGACCGGCGTCCCGTTTCACCGTGAACGGCTGGGTGTAGAGGCGGGCCGTCGGCTCCTCGTCGCCCAGTCCGTACAGGATCGAGGCGCCGGGGGTGTCGCAATCGATCGCGACCCGCAACCGCATGTCGTCCCCCTCGACCGGCTCGAAGCGGACGGTGGGCGCCTCCGTCTGCGCCCGCTCCCCGTCCGGCCGCATCTCCTCGATGACGACCGGCTCCGGCAGCATGCCGAGGTCGCCGACCTCCACCTGCCAGGCCTCCAGCTCCTCCCGCATCCGCTGCAGGATCTCCGCGTGGGCCGGGTCGGCGGCGACGTTGCGGATCTCGTGCGGGTCGGTCTTCGTGTCGTACAGCTCCTCGACCGGCTTGGTGGGTTCGAAGTACTGCTTCTGGGCCCCCTTCAGCTTGCCGGCGGCGTGCAACCGCCGCATGGCCTGCATCGTGCCGCCCATGTCCATGTAGACAAGGTTCTGCCCGCGGCTGCGCTCCGGCATGTAGTTGCGGATGTACTTGTACCGCTTGTCGCGGACGGCCCGGATCAGGTCGTAGGTCTCGTCCATCCGGTCGCGGTGGGCGAACACGTAGTCCCGCGGCTCGTCCCGGTGGGGACCGGCCAGCGCCCGACCCTGCATGTGCTTCGGCACGCCGACCCCGGCCATCGCCAGGGTGCTGGGGGCGAAATCGACGAAGCTGACCAGCTCGTCGTTGCGCGTGCCGGGCCGGATCGCGCCGGGCCAGCGGATCAACAGCGGCACCCGCAGGCCGCTGTCGTAGATCCAGCGCTTGCCCCGCGGCAGGCCCACCCCGTGGTCGCCCCAGAACACCACGATCGTGTCGTCGGCCAGCCCGTCGGCCTCGAGCCGGTCCAGCACCTTCTTCACCTCCCGATCGAGCAACGTCAGCACGTCGTAGTACTGCGCCCGGTCGGCCCGGGCCTCGGGGGTGTCCGGGATGTAGGGCGGCAGCGGGACGGTCGCCGGGTCGTGGCGGTCCTTGCCGAGCAACTCGTCCATCTGCGCCCGCAGCTTGGCGTCGCGGACCTTGCTCTCGTGGCTGATCGTGAAGTTGATCACGGAGAAGAACGGTTGCCCCTTCGCCCGGCCGGCCCAGTCGTTGTGGTCCTCCCCGTTCTCGTCCCAGGCGCTCGGCGGGGCCGGGAAGTTGTAGTCCGTCTTGGAGCGGTTCGTGGTGTAGTAGCCGGCGGCCCGCAGGTACTCCGGGAAGCACTTCACCTCCGGCGGGGGCACCACGTCGCTGCGCATGTGCTGGGAGCCCATCGCGACCGGGTACATCCCAGTGATGATGCAGCTCCGAGCCACGGCGCAGACGCCGGCGTTGGCGAAGCAGCGGGTGAACGTCGCCCCCTCGGCGGCGAAGGCGTCCAGCGTCGGCGTGGTGGCGTACTCGTCGCCATAGCAGCCGAGGTCCGGGCCGATGTCCTCGGCGCTGATCCACAGAATGTTCGGATGGGCGGCGCCCTCCCCGGCCGCGGCCGGGACCGCGGCGAGCAGCATGAGGGCGACCCACGAAAGCGACCGAGTCATTTCTTCTCCTGCGTCGAGTCCTGCCCGGTCACGGCGGCGAGGGCCTGCTCGGAGCGGTATTGCACGTGGTAGTCGTCATGGTTCCGCGCAGCCTCCCGCAGGGCGTCGGCGGCCGCTTCGGCCGTCGGACCGAGGCGGGCGAGGAAATCGGCGGACGTCACCGCCACCCCGCGGCTGGGGTGCTTCAGGCCTTCGCTCAGCACGGGCACCGCCGGCCCCGGGTCGCCCAGCCGGGCCACGGCGAAGGCCGCGGCGAGGCGCTCGGCGACGGCGCCCTCCTGCATCAATGTGCGGAGAGCCGGCAGGGCGTCCTGCGCGGCGGGGGCGGAGGGAAACATCCCGAGCCCCTCCGCGGCCCAGAACCGGACAGCTTCGTCGTCGCTGCTCAACGCCTCGGCGAGGTGCGGCGCCCCGGCCGCCCCGAACGCCCGCAGGGAGAGAACCGCCCGATTCCGCACGATGCGGTTCTCGTGGGACAGCTCCTCGGCCCAGGTCTCCGCGGTGCGACCGGCCACCGTCGGCGGGTCGCCGACGGCGAACCCCTCCGCCGGCGGCGGGCCGGGGAGCAACAGCGCCGCGGCAAGCGGCAACGAGGCGAACATGACGAATTGCGTCCCGAACGGGGCTGGTGAGAGCGCTGATGATGCCGCCGGGCACGGGTGCGGGCAAACGGGGACCCCGGGTATCCTCGCTTCTCCCGCTTGCCCCATCCGATTGTTCCGATGCCCGCGCTGCTTGCCGCCCTGCTGCTCGGGGGAGCCCCCATTTCCCCCTCGGGGACGGCCGCGGGAGCCGCCGCCGTCCCCGCCGACGGGCGGCCGAACGTGCTGGTGATCTTGGCGGACGATCACCGCTTCGACGCCCTCGGCTTCCTCGGGCACCCGTTCCTGAAGACCCCGCACCTGGACGCTCTCGCCGCCGGCGGGGCCCACTGTGCGAACGCCGTCGTCACCACGAGCCTGTGCAGCCCCAGCCGGGCCTCGATTCTCACCGGCCTCTACGCCCACAACCACGGCGTCACGGACAACTACAACCAGCCCCGCGACGGCCTCGTCTGGTTCCCGAAACACCTGCAAGACGCGGGCTACGAGACGGCGTTCGTCGGCAAGTGGCACATGGGCGACACGGACGCCGCCCAGCCGGGCTTCGACCACTGGGTCAGCTTCCGCGGGCAGGGCACGTACTACCCCGACGGCCGCGGGACGAGCCGCAAGGTGCCCCAGAACAGCGACGGCACGCTGAACGTCAACGGCGAGCGGGTGCCCCAACGGGGCTACATCACGGACGAACTGACCGACCTCGCCCTCGATTGGCTGGAGGAGCGGGGCGGGAAGAACAGGAAGAGGCCGTGGCTGATGTACGTCTCGCACAAGGCCGTGCACAGCGATTTCGTCCCCGCGGACCGGCACCGCGGGACCTATGCCGACGCCCCCTGGTCTCCGCCGCCGAGCTTCGTCCCGACCGACGCCCCCACCGGCGATCGCCCCCGCTGGCTGCGGGACCAGCGGAACAGCCGCCACGGCGTCGGTTTCGCCTACAACCTGTTCCAGTCCGACGGGGACGCCGCCGGCGAGAACGCCTTCGACCTCGCCGCCTACCACCGCCGCTACTGCGAGGCGATCCTCGCCCTCGACGAGACGACCGGTCGGTTGACCGACTGGCTGGAGGAGAGCGGGCAGGCGGAGAACACGATCGTCGTCTACCTCGGCGACAACGGCTTCCAATTTGGCGAGCAGGGCCTGATCGACAAGCGGACCGCCTACGCCGCGAGCGTCCGCATCCCGCTGATCGTCCGCTGGCCCGCGGCGATCCCGGCCGGGTCGACGGTGGAGCAGACGGTCGCCAACATCGACCTCGCCCCCACCCTGCTGGACGCCTGCGGCGTGCCGTGGCCGGCGGGCACGCCCTGCGACGGCCGCTCCTTCCTCCCCCTGCTGCGGGGCGAGGCGGCGGAGTGGCGGGACGCGGTGCTCTACGAATACCTGTGGGAGTGGAACTACCCGCACACGCCGACCACCCATGCGGTGATCGGGGACCGCTGGAAGTACGTCCGCTATCACGGCGTCTGGGACACGGACGAGCTGTTCGACCTGGCCGCCGACCCGCACGAGACCGTGAACCTCATTGCCGATCCGGCCCGGCAGGAGACGGTCGCTCGATTGCGGGCGGAGCTGTTCGATATGCTGGCGGAAACCGGCGGCGAGACGCTCCCGCTGAAGCCGGATCGCGGCGTGGCGTTCCCCTGGCGCCGCCCGGACGGCCCGCCGCCGGGCGAGTTCCCCGGCCGCTTCGACGTGCCGAGCGAACCGGCCGCCGAAACCGTCCCCGCCTGGAGCCGCGGCGTCGAAGCCGCTGAGCCGACCGCCCCCTGACGCCGCGTCCTACCTTCTTCCTTTTCCCCCGGCCTGCCGCCGTACTCACCGCCGCCCTGCCGCGGTTTCGCTACGGCGGGGGGAAGGTCCCCGACGTAGGCGGACGATCCGAGACGGGGGCAGGAGCGACCAAATGACGTCCGCGTCGCCCCGAAGGGGCCGCGACCGGCCCGGCCTCGCCGGACTGGAGAACTGAACGCGTCCGTTTCGAGCCGCTTCGCCGCGAGCCGCACGCGCTCGCACGGCGGGCCGTAAGCCTTCACGCTACGGTGGCCCCCTCCCGACGAGCGCGCCCGCCTCGCCCGCCCATCGACGAGACCTGCGAGAGAGAAGCCATGCCCGTCGCGCGTCACCGCCTCGCCTTGCTGCCGCTCCTTTTCTGTGGCGTTGTCGGGGCGGCGTCCGCCCAAGGGCAGGAGTACGCCCGCCCCACGGCAAACCCGCACCAATCCGCCAGCGTGGCGCTGGCGACGGGCGGAATGGCCGCGAGTTCCCATCCGCTCGTCACGCTGACGGCTCTCGACGTGCTGCGGAACGGCGGCAACGCCGCGGACGCGGCGATCGCAGCGAACGCGGTCAACGGCGTCGTCGAACCGATGAGTTGCGGCGTCGGCGGCGACCTGTTCGTGCTCTACTGGGACCAGAAATCGCGAACGCTGCACGGCCTGAACGCTTCGGGCAGTTCCCCGGCGGCCCTCAATCGGGGGGTGTTCGAGGAACGCGAGCTGACGGAGATCCCGCTGACGGGGCCGCTCCCCTGGAGCGTGCCCGGCTGCGTCGACGGCTGGGCGATGCTGCACGCGAAGTTCGGTCGGGCCGAATGGAGCGAGTTGATCGCCCCGGCCGCGGACCTGGCGGAACGGGGATTTCCCGTCACGGAGGTGATCGCCGCCTACTGGAAGGCGAGCGAGCCGGCGCTCTCCCGGTTCCCCACCTCCGCGAACGCATTGCTCACCGACGACGGTGACGCCCCGGCCGAGGGGGAGGTCTGGCGGAACCCGGCTCTGGCGGCCTCCCTCCGCGTGATCGCGGAACAGGGCGCGGACGGGTTCTATCGCGGTCCGATCGCCGCGGAGATTGTCCGATTCAGCGAGGCGAATGACGGCTTCCTCTCCGCGGACGACTTCGCCGATCACCGTGGAGAATGGGTCGAGCCGGCCTCGACGACGTACCGCGGCAAGCGGGTCTACGAACTCCCGCCGAACGGTCAGGGGATCGCCGCATTGCAGATGCTGAACCTGCTCGAGCCGCACGATTTGCGGGCGATGGGCCGCGGCGCCGGCTGGTGGCACCTGTTCGCCGAAGCCAAGAAACTGGCCTTCGCGGACCGCGCGAGGTTCTACGCGGACCCGGCGTTCAGCGACGTCCCCGTCGACGCGTTGATCTCGAAAGAGTACGCGGCGGCACGTCAGCCCCTCATCGACGGGCACGCCGCGGCCACGGACGTGCCGCACGGGGATCCGAAGCTCGGCAGGGCGGACACGATCTACCTGACGGTCGTGGACGAGGAACGAAACTGCTGTTCGCTCATCCAGAGCAACTACTACGGGTTCGGCAGCAAGGTCGTGCCGGGCGACGTGGGGTTCGCCCTGCAGAACCGCGGCAACCTGTTCAGCCTCGACCCGGACCACCCGAACGCCTTGGAACCCGGCAAGCGGCCGTTCCACACGATCATCCCCGCGATGGTGACCGAACCGGACGGCGAGGACGGCGAACGGCCGTGGCTCTGCTTCGGCGTGATGGGCGGGGACATGCAACCGCAGGGGCACGTGCAGATCCTCGTGAACCTGCTGGATTTCGGGCTGAACCTTCAGGCGGCCGGCGACGCGGCCCGGATCGAACACGTCGGCTCCCAAACGCCGACCGGCCGCCCGATGGACGCGGACGGCGGCACGCTGGTGGCGGAGCCGACGATCCCCGACGAGGTCGTCCGCGATCTGCGCACGCGGGGCCATCGGGTCGTTCGCGGTCGCAACGGCGGCGGCTACCAGGCCGTCCTCATCGACTGGTCCGCCGGCGAGAACGGCGTGCTGCACGGCGCGACGGAGCCCCGGAAGGACGGCGTCGCCCTCGGATACTAATTTCGTTTCCTAATCGCTTTGACTGAAGGGTTCGCATGCTCACCCCCCTGATGATCGCTCTGCTCGCCGCCCCGCAGGGGTTTAACTACGACGAGAAGAAAGTCCCCGACTACGAGCTCCCCCCCGTGCTGGCCGGGGCCGACTCGCCGGAGGACTGGCCGGCCCGCCGGGCGGAGATCGTGCGGCTGTTCGAGCAGCACGTCTACGGCGTCGCCCCGCCGGCGCCGGAGAAGGTGACGTTCGAGGAAACGGAGGAGAGGGGCCCCGGGAACGCCTGGTGGCGGGGGGTGCGGGCGGACTGCGACCTCGGCGACGGCCGGACCTTTTCCTTCCCCTTCCACATCGCCGTGCCGAACGGCACGACGAAGGAGAACCCGGCGCCGGTGATCGTGCTCATCGTGCACCCGGCCCGGGAGAAGCAACTCGGTGCGGATTGGTCCGACGAGGAATTCTTCCCGACGGAGATGCTGACCGCCGCCGGGTTCGCCGTGGCGGCCGTCCCGGCCGCGGAGCTGGCCCCGGACGACCAGCAGACCTTCGACACGAAACTGCTGAAAGCCTACGGCGTCGATCGGGCGTCGAACGACGGCGACCGCCCCGCCGACGGCTGCGGGGCCTTGGCCGCCTGGGGCTGGGGCGCCAGCCGGGTGATCGACTACGCGGAGGAAGCGGCGGACCTGGACGCGTCCCGCGCCGCCGTCGCCGGCCACAGCCGCGGCGGGAAAGCGGCCTGGTGGGCCGCGGCCCGCGATCCGCGATTCTCGATCAGCTATTCCAACAACAGCGGGTGCGGCGGAGCGGCCCTCTCCCGCCGCCAGTACGGGGAGACCGTCGCCCGCATCAACGACAGCTTCCCCCACTGGTTCTGTCCGAAGTTCCGCGACTACAACGGCAACGAGGAGGCCCTGCCGGTCGATCAGCACCAGCTCGCCGCCGCGATCGCCCCGAGGGCGGTCTACGCCGCCAGCGCCTCCGAGGACGCTTGGGCCGACCCGCGGGGCGAATTCCTCAGCCTGGTGGAGGCGAACCCCGCCTTCACGCTGTTCGGCGACGAACCGCTGAGCGCGGACGAGTTCCCGGCCGCCGGCTCCCAAATTATTCGAGGCCGCCGCGGCTACCACCGCCGGCCGGGCGGGCACAACCTGACGCGGCAGGACTGGGAGCGGTTCCTCGCGTTCGCCGGCGGGGTGTGGGCAGAAGAGGAACGCTGAGGCGGTTGCGAAGCGTCCCGGCCCCTCGGAGGGTCCGGGACGCTGTCGGCGCCGCTATGCTGCCCGCATGGCGTCCCTGAAGAAATACGACCCCCGGCTGGAAACGCTGGTGATGGAACTCCGCACCCGGTTCGACGAGGAATGCGGCGCCCTGTCGCCGGAGGATCGCCGTTGGCTGGCCGACCGGCTGCACGCGGCTCCAAACGCCGCCGCCTCATTGGAATACGTCCGCACCCCGACCGGCTTCGCCCGGGCAATCACCGCGACTCGGGCCGACGTGGAACGGCTCTACCGGGCCGCGGGGCTCGACGCGGCCCCCGCGACCGGGAGCTGACGCCCCTCCCGCTCCGCCTTCTCCGAAAGCGTCCGATGATCGCCGCGCTGCTCCTCCTCGCCGCCGGGGCCCCGCCCGCGGACGCCGCCGAGCCGTTCCCCGACCCGGCCCTCGTGGAGACGATGTCCGCCGCGACGCCCCGGTACTACTACCGGGAGGAGGAACTGCCCGAGTACACGCTGCCGCCCGTGCTGGACGAAGCGGACGCGCCGGAGGACTGGCCGGAACGCCGGACGGAGATCGTCAAACTCTTCGAGCAGCACGTCTACGGCGTCGCCCCGCCGGCGCCGGAGGAAATCGGCATCGAGAGTCGGGGCTCGGTGTCGGAGGACACTGATACTGGGGAGCGGACGTCCGAGGAATGGCGGACCGTCTCGCTCACCTGCGAGACGCCGACGGGACCGTTCTCATTCCCGTTCACGGTCGTGTTGCCGCGGGAGGCGACGCCGGGCTCTCCGGTTCCGCTGTTCGTCCTCATCGCCCACCCGGCGCGGATGAACAAACTGGGCGGCGAGGACGGGCGGACCACCTCGTTCCCCTGGGAGGACACCGACTTCTTGCCCTGGAAAGCGATCGTCGAGGCGGGGTTCGCCGCCGCCGTGCTGCCCGCGGGGGAACTGGCCCCGGACGACCGGGAGACCTTCCAAACGAAGCTGCTGGCGGCTTACGGTCGGCCCGAGGGAGTGGGCGAAGGGCGGGCCGACGACGCCCCCGGCAACATTGCGGCCTGGGCCTGGGGGGCCAGCCGGATCGTCGACTACGCGGAGCAAACGGCTGAGTTGGACGCGACGAAGGTCGCGGTGATCGGCCACAGCCGGGGCGGGAAGACCGCCTGGTGGGCGGGGGCGCGGGACCCGCGGTTCTCGGTCGTGATCAGCAATGAGAGCGGGTGCGGCGGGGCGGCGCTGTCGCGGCGGCAGTACGGGGAGACGGTGGGCCTGCTCACGGAGGTCCGGCCGCACTGGTTCTGCCCCCGCTACGCCGGCTACGGCGGGCCGAAGGGGACCTTCGAGGAGGGCCGGATGCCGGTCGATCAACACCTGCTCGCCGCCGCGATCGCCCCGCGAGCCGTCTACGCCGCCAGCGCCGCCGCCGACCTCAACGCCGACCCCTACGGCGAGTTCCTGAGCCTCGTCGAGGCGAACCCGGCGTTTGCATTGTTCGGGGACCCCGCTCTGACGCCGCAGGATTTCCCCCCGGTCGGCGGCGCCGTCGTCCGCGGTCGCCGCGGCTACCACCTCCGGCCCGGCCGGCACGACCTCAAACGCGAGGACTGGGCGCGGTTCCTCCCCTTCGCCGCGGACATCTGGGGCGCGGCCGACGCTCCCGAGCCCGATTGAGTCCGACCGTTCCTCGCCCCTATCCCTGCCCCTCTGCCGTCATGCTCGCCGCCCTGCTGCTCGCCGCCGTCGCCGCTCCACAGGAGTTCAACTACGACGAGGCGAAGGTTCCCGATTACACCCTGCCCCCCGTGCTGGCCGAGGCGGACGCGCCGGAGGACTGGCCGCAGCGGCGGGCGGAGATCGTCAAACTCTTCGAGCAGCACGTCTACGGCGTGACGCCGCCGGCACCGGAGTCGATCGCGTTCGAGACGAGTTCCGAAACGGTGCAGTGGGAGGGCTGGCCGGAGGTCGAGTGGCGGGACGTGACGATCGCCTACGAGACGCCCTCCGGGCCGTTCTCCCAAGGGGTAACCGTCGTGCTGCCGGCGGGGGCCTCGGCGGAGAAGCCGGCGCCGGTGTTCACGCTGATCCGCTACACGCCGCGGAGCCGTCCGCCGATCTCGAAAGACGAACCGGAGCGGGACTACTGCCCGTGGGGGCCGATCGCCGCGGCGGGCTGTGCCGTCGCCGTGGTCTACGTGGACGACGTCGCCCCGGACGACAAGGAGCGGTTCGACTCGAAGCTGCTGAAAGCCTACGGGCTGGACCGGGAGACGCTCGGCGAGCGGCCGGCCGACGGCTGCGGGGCGCTGGCCGCGTGGGGCTGGGGCGCCAGTCGCTTCCTTGATTACTGCGAGCAGGCCGAAGACTTGGACGCCGAGCGGGTCGCGATCCTCGGGCACAGCCGAGCCGGCAAGGCGGCGTGGTGGGCCGGGGCCCGCGACCCGCGGTTCTCGGTGGTGATCTCCAACAACAGCGGCTGCGGCGGGGCCGCCCTGTCGCGGCGCCGCTTCGGGGAGACGGTCGCCAAGATCAACGACAGCTTCCCCCACTGGTTCTGCCCGCGGTTCAGGACCTACGACAACAACGAGGACGCCCTGCCGGTCGATCAGCACATGCTGGCCGCCGCGATGGCTCCCCGGGCGGTCTACGCCGGCAGCGCCTCGGAGGACGGCTGGGCCGACCCGCGGGGCGAGTTCCTCAGTTTGGTCGAGGCGAACCCGGCCTTCGCCCTGTGCGGCGACCCGCGTCTGGCGCCGGAGGACATGCCGGAGCCCGGCGGAGTGGTCACGAAGGGCCGCCGCGGCTACCACCTCCGGCCGGGCGGGCACAGCCTGAAGAAGTACGACTGGGAGCGTTACCTGCAGTTCGCCACGGAACAGTGGAAGAACGCGGCGGACTGACGCTCCCCTCCCGGCCTCCGGGGGCGGGCGTCGACGTTTGCCCGCAGGGCGCTGACGCCCCCGCTCGCCTCACCCTTGGTCGGCGAGCTTCGTGAGGCGGTCGTTGGCGTCGCGGTAGCCGTAGTCGACGCCCAGCACCTCGCTGTAGTGCTTCTCCGCCTCGCGGATCTCCTTCGCCTCCTCGGCGAGGCGGCCGAGGGCGTAATGGCACTTGCAGAACAGGTCCGCCTGCTCGTGGACGTCGATCGTCTCCAGCGCGTTCAGGAACTGCCGCTTGGCCAGCGGGCGCTTGCCGTCCAGCAGGAACGCCTCGCCGAGACTCACGCGGGCGTCGCTCTCGAGGCGGTTGTCGGTGGTGGCCTGTTGGAGCATCGGGATCGCCTTGGCGACCTCCCGGCGGGCCAGCAGGCGGGTGCCGAGGTCGTACTTCACCCGCATGTTCTTCGGGTGGTTCTCCGCCCGGCGGGTGAGGATGTCGATCTCTTTTTCGGTCAGCTGGGCCTCGTACTTCTTGGCCCGCTCCATCCGCTTCTCGTCCTTGAGCTTGCGGGCCTTCTGCTTGGAGGCGTCCACCTCGGCCCGCAGATCGGCCAGCATCATGTCCTCGTAGCGCTCCTTGATGGAGAGGTCGCCGGAGAGTTCCGCGGCCTCCTTCATCGTGGCGGCGGCCTCCTTCAGCTTGCCCTTCTTGAACAGCAGGTCGGCCAGCCGGACGCGGGGATTGGGGTCGTCCGGCTGCTTGCGGATCTGGCGCTGGAGGTCGGCGATCGGATCCTGCCCCGGGCCGTCGGCCCCGCCGCCCAGACCGCTGGCTTCGTCGTAGGCGGTCGCCGCCTGCTGCATCGCCCGGGTGCCCTCGCCCTCGTCGGCCTGGGTCTTGTTGATCATCTTGCTGGTGTGCAGCTGCGTCATCTTCCGGTCGATGTTCGGATCGTCCGGCGTGAGCTTCTTGATCTGCCCCCACAGCACGAGGGCCGGTTCGAACTCCTCCAGTTCCTCCAGAAGGTTCGCGTACCGGGTGAGCAGCTTGACGTCCTCCTTATTGCGCGCGAGGGCGGCGTCGACGGCGAACTTAGCGACCTCGTAGTGCTCCCGAGCCTCGGCCGCGTCGGCGACGGCGAGGTTCATCTCCGTGTCCCAGGGGTCGATTTTGAGCCCCTCCTCGGCGGCGCCATCGAGGGCGGCCCAGTCGCTTTTGCTGCGGGCTTTCTTGATGCGGCCCTTCACGCCCATCAGCTTGACGCCCTTCATCGAGGCGCCGGTGCCGTTGTCGCCGTATTTCTTCCGCTCCGCCCCGCGGAGGCTCTGGCGGTACAGCAGGTTGCCGGGGTCCTTCTGGGCCGCCTGGTAGTACATCTGGATCGCCAGGTCGAAGTTCTGCTTCGACAGCGCGCCGTTGCCGTGCTGCCAACTCTTCTTGGCGATCTCTTTGTCACGGTCGGACGCCATGGTGCGGCACGATTTCTAAACAACAGGACGGGCGGCCACGAATCGTACCACCCGGCTCGCGGCCGGACCAAGACAGCCGGCGCCGCGGATTTCCCCGCGACGCGTCCTCAGCGGGCAGCGAGCGCCGGTCCGGCGGGCGGCCGGGGGGCGGTCGACGTCGGGAAGCGGAGGTGCGGCTCCAGCCGGGCGAACGTCTTCGGGCCGACGCCCTTCACCGCCAGCAGGTCCGGCGGCGCCCGGTACGGGCCGCGATCGACGCGGTCCCGCACGATGCGCTCCGCCAGCACCGGGCCGACGCCCCGCAGCAGGGCCCACTCCGCCGGGGCGGCGTCGTTCACGTCCAACCGACAGGCCGCGGCGGCGTGCGGCGTGGGGTCGTCGCCCGGCCGGGCGGCGAACCCCGCGGCAACCAGCATCGCGGCGGCCAAAACGGCGACCGCCCCGCCCTCCGCCCGGGTCGGGGCGAAGGCGGGGCGGTCGCGGTTCGGGGGCGAAGCGGCGGCGGGCGGTGCGACCGGCATGGCCGGAGCACGTTAGGTCGCCCGCAGAACCGGCGCCGCTGTTCAGATCGGCACTGACCGGCCGTTCCCCGGGGAGAACCTCATTCGGCGGCGGCGGCCTGGCGGATCGCCGGGGCGGCGACCCAGATCTTCAGGCCGACGGTCTGGCCCGCGGGGACCTCCTTGCCGGGCTCGTATTGCTGAACCTGCACCTTGCCGACAAGGGCCCGGGTCTCGGTCGGATCGCCGGCGTATTTCTTCACCACGTAATTGCGGGCGGTCAGCACCTTCTCCGCGGCGGCGTGGGGCAGGCCGACGACGGCCGGCACGACCTGCGGCATCGGCGTGGGGGCGACGCCCGGGCCCTGCTTCGGCACGTTCCCGCCGGCCGGGGCGGGCCCGCCGGCGACGTTCTGCACGATCGACTTGTATCCCCGCAGGTTCGGCTTGAACGGGTCCCCCTGGCCGAAAATCTTGCCGAGCAGGCCGCCCTCGTCGTTCGTTTTCAGGTTGCTGAACTCGTAGACGGTGTCGCTGTCGCCGCTGGGGGCGAACAGCTTCACGCGGACCGGGAGGAAGTCCGGCTTGGACAGTTCGACGTAGGCCCTGCTCCAGTTCTGAGCGTCCTGGGCCTGCAACGGCAGAACCACGAGCATCACCGTACTGCTCGGGTCGGCCAGCCAGCCCCGCACGTTGTCCGCCGGCGGCTCGAACTTCGGCCCGGGGAAGCTGACGCGGAACCGCCGCTTGACGTCCTCCGGCGGCATGCCGAGCAGGAACGGCAGCGGGCCGTTCATGATGT
Organism: Alienimonas sp. DA493; assembly: GCF_043951915.1. Taxonomy (NCBI): domain Bacteria; kingdom Pseudomonadati; phylum Planctomycetota; class Planctomycetia; order Planctomycetales; family Planctomycetaceae; genus Alienimonas; species Alienimonas sp. DA493. Next base: position 19,732 of record NZ_JBINJD010000030.1, read on the forward strand.
TCTTGCCGCGGTGCTCCGGCGGCAGCGCCGTGACGACGACCTCTTTTTTCGCCTCGTCGATCTGCATCAGCTTCGTGCCGTCGCAGACCCACTTCTTGACGGGGCCGGCGTTCACCTCGAAGGGCGCCTGCCCGGGGCGAGCCCGCGGCACCATCTGGCTTTCCGGGCGGGGATCGAGGTCGATCCGGCCCTTGTCCGGGGCCTCGTAGAAGAACTGGCCGACGCTGTGCGTTTCGGAGCGGAAAGCGTCGTCGGAGAGGACCTGTGTGTGGCGCCCCTCCAGCTTCTGGATGTCCTTCGTCGCGTCGTACCAGGCCTGCAGGGTGGCCTCGAGCGCCGGGGAGAGAGCCTCGACCCGCATCGCCTGCGGGGCCGGCCGGTCCTCCTGCGCGGGCAGCGCGGCGGAGCAGACCGCGACGCAGGCGACGCCCAACGCCGACCGCACGACGACGGAACGACCGGCGGTGAACCGTCCGGCAGAGAACGGCGGGGCGGGCGGGCGGGTCGCGGGGGGCATCGGGCGCGGGTCCTTCGCGGGGGGGCGCCGGGTCATAGGACGCATCCCCGTCCCGACGCCAGCCCCGTTCCCCGCGCCCAAAGCGATCGCCCCCGGCAACTTCGCTCCCCGTCAGTCCCAGGCGCCCGGAACGTGCCGGTTCTGGTTCACGGACTCCACCCGCGGGGCCTGGCCGTCGACGTGAGTGATCACGTTCACGCAGGCGTTGCTCTGCCGCAGGTCCGCGGCCCGGTCCAGCGGCATCCCCAGCAGGGCGGCGAGGTACGCCCGGTTCACCACGTTATGGGCGACGACCGCGAACCGCTCCCCGGCGTGGCGGACCAGCAGTTGCGCGAACGCCGGCGCCGCCCGGGCCAGCACCGCGGCGTAGCTTTCCCCGTGCAGATAGGCGACGTGCCCGGGGTTCGCCCGGAAGGCGGCGTACTCGGCGGGGTGCTCCGCCTCGATGTCGCCCCAGTTCATCCCCTCCCAGCGGCCGACGTTCACCTCGTGGATGCCCTCCGCGGTTCGCACCTCCAACCCGTGCGGCTCCGCGATCGCCGCGGCCGTTTCGTTCGCCCGCACCATCCCGCTGGAGTAGACGGCCGTCAGCGGCACGTCGGAGAGAAACTTGCCCACCGACGCCGCCTGCGCCCGGCCGGTCTCGGAGAGCGGCAGATCGATGCCGTTCCCCTGCAAAATGTAGGGCACCCGCTCGTTCGCCTCCGTGGCGCCGTGACGGATGAGGAGCAGGGTGGTGGCGGGGGCGTCAGACACGGGGGAAGTTTCTCAGAACGGAATTTCAAGGGACAAAACACAAGAAACAGAGGCCCGGACGCGGCGCCGGTCAGTGCGTTTCTTGTGCCTTGGTCATTGATCCTTCGACCGTCGCGAGCTTCGCCGCCACCTGGACGGCCCCGATCATCCCTTCCGGATCCGCCTCACCGGTCCAGGCGATGTCGAAGGCGGTGCCGTGGCTGGGAGAGGTGCGAACGATCGGCAGGCCGAGGGTCACGTTCACCGCCCGGCCCCAACCGATCAGCCGCAGGGCGATGTGGCCTTGGTCGTGGTAGATCGCGGCGACGGCGTCGAAAGCCCCGGCGGCGGCCTGACGGAACAGGGTGTCCGCGGGGATTGGGCCGTGCACGTCGCGTCCCTCCGCCCGCAGCCGCTCCACGGCGGGGGCGATCGTCTCCTCTTCTTCCCCCCCGAACAGCCCGCCCTCCCCGCCGTGGGGGTTGAGGGCGCACACGCCGATCCGCCGGCGGGACGCGGCGATGCGGGTCAGGAACTCGTCCAGCAGGCGACCGGTGCCGGCGACGCGGTCGACGGTGAGCAGGCCGGGGACGGAGGCGATCGAGGTGTGCAGCGTGGCGTGGGCGACCGTGAGGCCGTCCGGGCCGAGCGGGAAGTCGCGGAGGTTCGCCGGGCCGGGGGGGAGGTGCAGCGTCATGCGGACCTCCGCCGGTTCGCCGGGGCGGCCGCAGCGTTCGGCGAGAATTTCCGTGTGTCCGGGGTGCGTCACGCCGCCGGCCGCGAGGGCGGCCTTGTTCAGCGGGGCGGTGACGATCCCCTCGGCCGCCCCGGCGAGGCAGAGGTCCGCCGCCGCGACGAGCCAGTCGTGGGCCGCCTTGCCCGCGGCGCCGCTGACTTGGCCGGGCGGCGCCTCGCGGGCCAGCCCGCCGGTCGGATCGAAGCACCGCACCACGCCCGGCGGGCCGTCGAACAACCCCGCGGGGTTGTTCGCCGCTTCGACCCGCACCTCTTTATTACTCTTTGCCCCGCTCGGGCCGTCCGCGTGCCGCGAGTTCGGGGGGAGAAGATCGAGGGCGCGACGGAGGACGGCGGGGTCGCCGATCACCGCGGGTCGGCAGCAGGCGGCGGTGCGGGCGTCGCAGAGGGCGCCGGCCGCGACCTCCGGGCCGACGCCGGCCGCGTCCCCCAGCGTGAACAACAACCGCGGACGAGCCATCGGGCCGGGCGAAACGGGGGCGAAACCAGCCGGAACCCTAGCCGCGGGCGGCGGCCCCCTCAACGTCCCGGTTCAGGACGGACGTCGGCCGGCGGAGGCTTCGCGCGCGAGGGCGGATCGGAAAATTCCCACGCTGGGGAGGGCGGATCCGAGCGGACGACCCGCGTTCCCGAGGAAAACCGGACAACCGTTACAGAACGCCGGCCGGAGCGGCCGATACGACCCTCACACCCCCCCCGCGCTGCGTGGGGCCGCGTCGGTGGTTCGGAGTCGCGTGGTGCGACACCGACCGACGTGGACCTCGGGCTTTCAGCCGGGGGTTCGCCGGGAATCGAGTCAGGGACGAATCGATGCGGAACAGACTCCGGGGCACACTGCTGTCGGCTGCCGCGGGCCTCGCCGCCGCCGCCGCCCCGACCGGCGTGGCCTTCGCTCAGAACTACCCCGCCGTCACCCCGGGCGTCGAGCCGACGCCGGGACAGCGGTACTCCGTGCCGGCCGGCATGATTCCGCCGGCCGGCCCCGCCGAAATGGCGGAAGCCCTGCCCCCGGGCATGCTCCCCCCGGCGAACGCCGGCGGGACCGGCGGACCGGGCCGCGTGCCGATGGGGCCGGGCGGCCCTATGGGCCCGGGCATGGCGCCCCCGCCGGGTTACGGCGGTCCGCCGGCCGGCCCCAGCCTGCTGCCGGACTCCCTGCGGCCGTACCCGCGGATCAGCCCGTACGACCACAGGTTCGACCAGTTCTTCCACGACGGCGAGCTGTGGAAGCGGACGGCGAACAACGCCCCCCGCCGGTACTTCGGCGGCGCCAGCTATATGCAGGGGAAGTTCCGCGACGCCAACCGCGTCACCATCGGCTCCCGGCGGACGCTGGACGAGGTGATTAACGAACTGTTCAGCCCGCGGGTCTCCGGGGAAGGGTTTAACAATCCTACGACGGCGATCGATACGATCGAGCCCGTCGGACCGCTGGTCATTCTGCCCTGGGTGAAAGAAGCCTTCCTCGTCAACGGGGACGATCTCGAGTACTTCGGGCTCGCCGTCATCCAAGAAGCCGATTCGACCGTGACCGGCTTTCCCGCGAACCGGCCCCGGCTGGTGCCGTTCTACGACAACGACATTGACGAAGAGCTGGACCAGCCGACCAGTACGATTTTCGTCTCGTTCGACCCCGCCACGATCGGCGACCTGGAGGGGATTGACTACGCCCTCGGCGACAACGGCGTTTTCCTGGACCTCCTCGGCTATGAACCCCTGACCGGGGAGGTCTTTTCCAACGAGGATTATCGGGCCCTTCTCCCGAACTACGACCTGCTGATCGGAACGCAGTACGAGGATGCGGACAACCCCGGCATCCGCTTGCGGTTCGGTTGGGAAGAGGCCGACGGCAGCGGCTTCGAGTGGACCGCGGACTGGCTGGCAGAGGACGCGGACGTCTACCACCGCGGCGACGAGGGCAACGCGCGTCGGTACTTCGAGCGACTCGACAACTTCTTCCCCGTCGCGGGCTTTGGCACGCAGGACCAACGTCCCAACCTCGAAACTCGACCGACGCCGCTGGGCGTCATCGTGGTCGACGCGAACCCCGACCTGTTCAACGCCTTTTTCGGACCGGTCAATCGGCCCGTGAACGTGAACGGGATCGTGAACCCCTCCATCGAAAACACGCTCGCCGCGTTCACCTACGACCTGCTGTACGAACTCGAATTCTCCGGCGAACAGGCCGGCACGGATTTCTCCTACGTCTTCACCCCGATGGTCCGTAAAGGTCCGCTGCGGATTCGTCCGTCAGCCGGTCTGCGGTTCAACTACCTCAACGAAGAATTCCGCTTCAACGGCATCGATAGCGGCACCATCTACGTCCAAGACACCCTCGGCGAGTACCAGGCCGTGGGGCCGAACGGAGAATTCTTCCCGACGCCCTCGATCATCGTCGATCCGACGGACGCTGTGAATTTGGTGAACAATGTGAACCTGGCCGGCCAGACCACGAACCTCCCGTACAGCAGCCGATTGGAAAACCAGGTTTCCACCTACCTGTTCGGGCCGCAGTTCGGTCTGCACGGGGACGTCGAAGGGAAGTTCCTCAGCGTGCGGAGCCACGTGAAGGCCGGCGTCGCCGTGCTGCACGAGGAGATCAGCGTGGAGGGTTACGGCTTCAACCTGAATCAGAACGCCACCGGCGAGCTGATGCCGTTCGACGACCAGCAGGAGCACGCCCGGTTCAGCCCCTTCGTGGACGCCAATGTCCGCGGCGAGTTCAACGTCTTCCCCTACGTGCCGGTCCTCAACCGCTTCGGCTTCCTGAAGCGGGCCCGGTTCACGGCCGGCCTGGGCGTGACGAGCTTCTGGGAGGTCAGCCGCCCGCTGGACTCGGTCATCTGGCGGGAGGCCAACAGCGGCAACCCGTTCGTGAACAGCGACCCGGACGACCGCAGCAAGCTGTACTTCACCAACTGGGACCTCGGCGTCACCTGGCGCTACTGAGCCTGACGGAACCGAGGCGGACCCGCCGCCCGGCCGCCCGCCTCCGACACCGCAACCCCGCCCGCGGCCCCGTGCCGCGGGCGGGGTTTTTGGTTGATTGCGTTCCTCCCGCCCGACGCGGGGCCGGTCGGATGCACCCCGCCGCCGGCCGACGTAGACTCCCCCCTTCCCCCCGCCCAACTGAAGACCCAAGCGACCGGAGCCGACCCCTGATGCGTTTGAAAGACCAGGTGGCCGTGGTCACCGGCAGCAGCACCGGCATCGGCCGGGCCGTCGCGGAGCGGTTCGCCCGGGAGGGGGCGGACGTGGTGATCAACTACCGGAAAAGCGCCGACGAGGCCGCGGAGTGCCTGAAGGCCGTCGAGGCCGCCGGCCGCCGCGGGCTCGTCGTGCAGGCGGACATGCAGGACGTCGAGGCCGTCCGCGGGCTGGTCGATCAGACCGTGGAGGAATTCGGCCGGATCGACGTGATGGTCGCCAACGCCGGCGTCGAGAAGGAGACCCCCGTGCTCGAGATCGACGAGGCGCACTGGGACTGGATCATGGACGTGAACCTCAAGGGCGCCTTCTTCGCCGCCCAGTTCGCCGCCAAGCACATGGTCAAGCGGTTCGACGCGGAGGGCGTCGGCGGCAAGATCATCTTCATGTCCAGCGTGCACGAGGAGATTCCCTTCCCGCTGCACGCCGCCTACTGCGCCAGCAAGGGCGGGCTGAAGTTGCTCTGCCGCGGCCTCGCCGTGGAGCTGGGGCACAAGCAGATCACCGTCAACAACGTCTGCCCCGGGGCGATCAAGACCCCGATCAACGCCCCGCTGCTGTCCAACCCGGAGCGGATCAAGGACCTGCTCGCCCAAACTCCGCTGGGACGGATCGGCGAGACGGACGACGTCACCGGCGTCGTCACCTTCCTGGCCAGCGACGAGGCCCGGTACGTCACCGGGAGCAGCTACTTCGTCGACGGCGGCCTGACCTGGCACTACGAAGAGTAGGGTCCGCTCCGCGGACCGCGTCCTGCAGCCGACGATCGCCCCGCACGGTCCGCAGAGCGGACCCTACGAAGCATGTCCGACCGCACCGTCTCCCTGCTGCTCCGGGCGGCGGGCTGTCTGAACCTCACGGCCCTGCTGTTCGCCTTCGGGCCGCGGCGCTGGCTGGAAGGGGGCCACGAACTGTTGCTGGGCAGCTCCTTTCCGGAGGAGCCGGTCGCGGAGTACCTCGCCCGCAGCGCCAGCCTGCTGTACGCCTTCCACGGCTTCCTGCTGATCTACGCCGCCGGCGACGTGCGCAAGTTCGCCGGCTGGCTGCGGCTCTACGGCGGGCTGGCGCTCCTCGCGGGGCCGGCGTTCCTGGCGATCGACCTGTTCAGCGGAATGCCCCCCTGGTGGGCCTGGGGCGAGGGGACGACGCTGGTCCTCGGCGGGGCGCTCGTGCTCTGGCTGATGCGGGGGCGGTAGGGTCCGCGGTGCGGACCGGTCTTCTCAACGACCGTTCTCGCGGATCGCGGTTCTCCGCACACGGTCCGCGGAGCGGCCCCTACGATGGGCGTTCCCGATCCCCTCCGCCGAGCGTGCGTCCATGCCCCTCGTCAACCTGTCCATGAAGCACGGCACCACCCTCGCGGAGGCCGAGGAGCAGCTCTCGCAGACCGTGGCGGAGGTGACCTCCAAGTTCGGCGGGTTCGTTCGAGAGGTGGAGTGGGGCGAGGACCGCCGGAAGGTGAAGCTGACCGGGCCGGGCGTGTGGGTGACGATGCGCGTCGACGCGGAGCACGTGCACGCCGAGGGCGACATCCCGGCGCTGACGGGCCTGTTGGGCGGGGGCGTGAAAAAGGCGTTGGAGGGCGCGATCCGGCGGAAGTTTCCGAAGGCTCTGCCGGAGAAGTGACGCGTCCGGCGGGAAGCGCCCCGTCCCGGGGAGAAGCGAACGCCGGAGGCGGGTATCCTCGGCGACGCGTCGCACCGTTTTCCCCACGTCCCCCGACCGCTTCCCCGATGGCCGACCCCCAACCCTCCGCCGGAGAGTCCCAGAACAAGCCGATCCGGAAGCTGCTGGTCGCCAACCGCGGCGAGATTGCGATTCGCATCTTCCGCAGCGCCACCGAATTGGGCCTGCGGACGGTCGCCGTCTACACCCACGAGGACCGCTTCGCCCTGCACCGCTTCAAGGCGGACGAGGCGTATCAGGTGGGCAAACCGGGCGAGCCGCTGGCCGCCTATCTGGACGTGCCGAACCTCGTCGCCCTCTGCGTCCGCGAGGGTGTGGACGCGGTGCACCCCGGCTACGGATTCCTCTCGGAGAACGCGGAGTTCGCCCGCCAGCTGGAAGCGGCCGGCGTGCGGTTCATCGGTCCCACGGTCGACGTGCTGAAAGGGCTGGGCGACAAAACCAGCGCCCGCGCCCTGGCGAAGCAGGCGAACGTCCCGGTGCTGGAGGGCACCGACGCCGTCACCGACGTGGAGGAGGCGAAGAAGCTCGCCGACGAGATGGGCTACCCGGTGATGCTGAAGGCCGCCCACGGCGGCGGCGGCCGCGGCATGCGGATCGTCCGCAAGCCGGAGGAACTGGCAGACAACTTCGAGGGCGCCCAGCGGGAATCGCAAACGGCCTTCGGCAGCGGGGAGATCTTCCTCGAACGCTTCATCGAGCGGGCCCGGCACATCGAGGTCCAGCTGCTCGGCGACGGACACGGCAACCTCGTCCACCTGCGCGAGCGCGACTGCTCCGTGCAGCGCCGCCACCAGAAGGTGGTCGAGATCGCCCCGGCTCCCAACCTGCCGACGAAGGTCCGCGACGGGCTGTGCGACGCCGCCGTGGCGATCGGCGCCCAAGTCGACTACCGCAGCGCCGGCACCGTGGAGTTCCTCTACGACGCCGACCGCGAGGAGTACTACTTCATCGAGGTGAACCCCCGCATCCAAGTGGAGCACACCTGCACGGAGCAGGTGACGGGGATCGACATCGTCAAATCGCAGATCCTGATCGCCGGCGGGGCGAAGCTTTCCGACGAGGATATCGGCCTGCCCTCGCAGGAGGCGGTGAAGTGCGAGGGCTTCGCCATTCAGGTCCGCGTGACCACGGAGGATCCGGCCAACAAGTTCGTGCCGGACTACGGCCGCATCTCCCACTACCGCAGCTCCGGCGGCCCGGGCGTGCGGCTGGACGCCGGCAACGCCTTCAGCGGGGCGGTCGTCAATCCGTTCTACGACTCCCTGCTGGTCAAGGTGATCGCCTCCGGCCGGCGGTACGAGGACGCCATCAGCAAGCTGATCCGCACGCTGATGGAGTTCCGCATCCGCGGCGTCAAAACGAACATCCCCTTCCTGCTGAAGGTCCTCGACCACCCGACGTTCCGGACCGGCGAGACGACCACCCGGTTCATCGACAGCACCCCGGAACTGTTCGAGTTCCCCGAGCGGAAGAACCGGGCCACCAAGCTGCTGCGGTACCTCGGCGAGACGATCGTCAACGGCAACGAACTGGTGAAGGACCGGCCGCCCGCCCTGCGGCGGGAGCCGGCCCCGGCGCCGACCTTCGACCCGAACGAGGAGATGCCCAAGGGCACCCGCGACAAGTTCAAGGAGCTCGGCCCGGAGAAGTTCAGCGCCTGGATCCGCGAGCAGGACCGCCTGCTGATCACGGACACCACCTTCCGCGACGCCCATCAGTCCCTGCTGGCGACCCGCGTCCGCACGAAGGACATGCTCAACGTCGCCGACGCCTACGCCCACCGGCTCAGCGGGCTGTTCAGCATCGAGATGTGGGGCGGGGCGACCTTCGACGTCTCGATGCGGTACCTGAAGGAGTCCCCCTGGCAGCGGCTCGCCGACCTGCGGGAGGCGGCGCCGAACATCCTGTTCCAGATGCTCCTCCGGGCCAGCAACGCTGTCGGGTACACCAACTACCCGGACAATGTCGTCAAGGAGTTCGTCAAGGAAACGGCCGACGCCGGGTTAGACGTCTTCCGCGTGTTCGACGCCCTGAACTGGACGAAGAACATGCGGGTGGCGATGGAGGCCGTCCGCGAGACCGGCGCCATTTGCGAGGCCTGCCTCTGTTACACCGGCGACCTGCAGGACCCGTCCCGGACGAAGTACGACCTCAAGTACTACGTCGGCCTCGCCAAGGAGCTGGAGTCCCTCGGCGCCAACATTCTGGCGATCAAGGACATGGCCGGGCTCTGCAAGCCGGAGGCGGCCCGGATGCTGATCGAGGCCCTGCGGAACGAGACGGACCTGCCGATCCACTTCCACACGCACGACACTGCCGGCATCCAGGCGGCCTCGCTGTGGGAGGCGGCCGGAGCCGGGGTGGACGTGGTCGACGCGGCGATGGCCCCGCTCTCCGGCGGGACCGCCCAGGTGAACCTCAACACTCTCGCCGAGGCGTTCCGCGGCCGGCCCCGCGACACCGAACTACCGACCGCCGCCCTCACCGAGGTCGCCACCTACTGGCGGGCCGTGCGGGAGTTCTACCGCCCGTTCGAGGCGGACGTGCTCCCGTCCACCGGGGACCTGTACGACCACGAAATGCCCGGCGGACAGTACACCAACCTGTTCCAGCAGGCCCGGGCCCTGGGTCTGTCGGACCGCTGGCAGGACGTGTGCCGGATCTACGCCGACGTGAACCGGCTGTTCGGCGACATCGTGAAGGTCACGCCCACCAGCAAGGCGGTCGGCGACATGGCCCTGTTCCTCGTCGCCAACGAGATGGAGGCCGACGAGGTCCTCACGACCGAACGCGAATTGAGCTACCCGCAGTCGGTGATCGACCTGATCGGCGGGGCGATGGGCCAGCCCCCCGGCGGCTTCCCCGAAGCCGTGATGAAGAAGGTGCTGCGGGATCAGGAGCCCTTCACCGAACGCCCCGGCGCCAGCCTGGAGCCGGCCGACTTCGCCGCCGCCAAGGCCGCCGTGGAAAAGATGGTGCCCGGCGAGGCGACCGACCGGGACACCCTCAGCCACCTGCTCTACCCGGCGGTCTTCAAGGACTTCGCCGCCCACCGGCGGGAGTTCGGCGACACCAGCGGCCTGCCCACCCCCAACTTCTTCTACGGCTTGGAGCCGGGAGAAGAGGTCGCGGTGGACATCGAGCCGGGCAAACGGCTGATCGTGAAGTTCCTCGCGGTCGGCTCCCCGCATCCCGACGGCACCCGCACGGTGTTCTTCGAGCTGAACGGCCAGCCGCGGGACGTCACCGTGCAGGACCGCAGCCTGGAGGCGGACACCGCCGCCGCCGTGAAGGCCGACCCGGCCGACCCGAACCAGATCGGCAGCCCGATGCCGGGCATGGTCGTGACCGTCGCGGTCCAGCCCGGCGACCGGGTCAAGCCGGGCCAGAAGCTGCTCACGATTGAGGCCATGAAGATGCAGACGAACCTCGCCGCCGAGGCCGAAGGCGTGGTGAAGTCCGTCAGCGTCTCCGCCGGCTCCCAGGTCGCCGCCGGCGACCTGCTGGTCACGTTGGAGTAAGGGCGCCACCAGTGCCCGTAAACATCGGCAGGTGGACTCACGACGGCCGCGAACACCTCACGACGTTGGCGGAGGATTCGTGGGACCTTCGTGAGCAGATCGAGGCTCTGGAAGCGTGGCTCGCAGCGCTTCCAGAGCCCCTCGATTCGCCCAGCGGCCACGTGGCGGATATTGGTTTCCACATTCGCCGTGAACAGTCAGGCGGCGGGCCACCCATCACCCTGTGTTTGATGGAACTGTGCTTGGCGTCCAGCATGGAGATCTTTCTTTCGCAGTATGCCGGCGGCGATGAGGAGTGACGGAGCGGACTTCCCCCCCGACGCCGCCGCCCGGCTGCGGAGCGAGACGTTCATTCGCGTCGTCGAACTGCACGCCGAACTCGGCAGCACGAACGATCGGGCGCTGGAACTCGCCGCCGACGCCGACCTCGCCCTGCCGGCGCTGGTCGTCGCCGGCCGGCAGACCGGCGGCCGCGGGCGGGGGGCGAACCGCTGGACGGCCCCCCCGGGGTGCCTGACGTTTACCCTGCTGCTCGAACCGCCGCCGGGCGGAACCGACGCGGCTCTGCTGGCGCCGGTCACCGGGCTGGCCGTGGCGGAGACCGCGGCCGAGCTGACGGACGCGCAGGTCGGGGTGAAGTGGCCGAACGACGTGCTGCTCCGCCCCGCCCCCCCGGTTCCCGGGGCGGAGGTCCCTTGGGGCAAGCTGGCCGGGATCCTCTGCGAGCGACCCCGGCCCGACCGGGTGGCGGTCGGCGTCGGTCTGAACCTGAACTGCGACCCCGCCGCGTTCCCGCAGACCCTCGCCCGCCCCCCGGCGACGTTGCGGGGCGAGCGCGGCCCGCACGACGCCGTCGCCGTGCTGATCGATTTGCTGGTACGGCTCGAAGCGGCGTTCGCGGATCTCGCCGAGGGCGGCCGGCTGGACCCGGCCCGCTGGGCGGCCCGGGACGCGCTGGCCGGGCGGGCGGTGAGCGTCGCCGCCGGAGCCGGGCGGGTGTCCGGGACGGCCTGCGGGGTGACCGCCGACGGCGCCCTGCGGGTCTTCGACGGCCACGCCGCCCGGGAGGTGCGATCGGGAACGGTCGATTGGTGAGGGTGGTCCGCGGCGACATTGATTTTCCCTCGGGAAGGTCTTCTTTTTCTGGCCGGATTCGGCCTCCCCTTCGGCGGGCCGTTGTGCGAAGACGGCCGCACGCCATCCTCGAGGAGCTTGCCATGTCCGTCGCCGTCGCCACCCCGCCGTCCGCCATGGGCGCCGCCGATTCGCCCTCCGCCGCGGGACGATCGGAGGCCCGCAGCTCCTCCTGGCGGAGAAGCGATTCCGCCCAGCGGGGCTGGTGGATCGCCGCGTTCCTGATCCTGTCCGGTCTGGCGGCGGTGCTCGCCTGGGACGCGGTGAAGTACGACTTCATCGCCAAGCGGTTCGGCGTCGTCGAGGACGGCGGCCTGTTCCGCAGCGGGCAGATCTCCGCGGCAATGTTCGTGCCCACGATCGAAGAGCACGAGATCGACACCGTCATTTGCCTGATGGGCAACGACAAGACCGAGCCGGACCACCAGGAGGAGGTCGCCGCCGTCGAGGCGATGGAGGACGTGAAGTTCGAGCGCTTTCCCCTGCGGGGCGACGGCACCGGCGACTTTGAGACCTACTTCAACGCGCTCGCCTCGCTGACCAGCGCCCGCCGGGCGGACCGCAAAGTACTGGTGCACTGCGCCGCCGGCTCCCAGCGGACCGGCAGCATCGTCGCCGCCTACCGCCTGCTCGTGCTCCGGGACGACCCGGCCGACGTCTACGCCGAACTGGGCCGCTACGGTTGGGAGCCGGAGGACGCCGCGATGCTGGACTACCTCAACCAGCACCTCCCCGAGTGCGCCCGCCGCCTGTACGAGCGCGGCCTGATCTCCGAGATCCCCGACCCGATGCCGGTGCTCGGCCCGTAATTCGCGGCGTTCGACCAATCCGCCAGCGTCCCGGCCCCTTCCAAGGGTCCGGGACGCTTCGCTGCGCCGTCAGGGCAGAGCCCCGAACACCTTCGGACGTCGCAGGTCGGCCCACGTGCCCCGCAGCGCCCGGCCGGGGGCGACCCGCAGCACGCCGCTGGCCCGCACGAAGTCCGCCGCCTGCCGCACCGTCACCCGCGGCTTGCCGCAGGCGTAGAGCGGTTCGAGCGTCGGCCGGAACCGGGACTTGAAGTGCCAGAGCCCGCGGGCGTCGAACACGCCGTTGCCCGCCCGAAACCACGCCCGGACGCCCCGCAGCACGAGCGGGTTCTCCCCCGGCAGCGCTGCCCCCGTCACCACCGCCGGGGCGGGGCCGAGGGAGACGGTCCCGATGCCCTCCGCCGCGAGGGCGTCCAGCAGCCCGCGGACCAGCGCCGCGGCCGTGCCGGGAGGGGCGTCCGGCCGCGTGTGGAACGCCCCGAGCGTCCACCGGCGGGAACCGTCCGCCTCCCGTCGCCCCAGCGGGTGGGCGGTGGCGAAGCCGACGATCCGTCTGCCGGCCTCCGCGATCCAGACCCGCCGCGCCTCCGTCGACTCCCGCGGCGGGGGAGCGATGAACGGCCCGGCGGGTCGCCGCTGCGGCTTCGCGGCGAGGTGGGCGGCGAAGACCGCCGGCAGGTCGCCCCACGCCGGTTCGCCGCCCTCCAGCTCCCGCAGCGCGAGCCCGGCCCGCTCCGCCCGCGCGCAGGCGGCCCGAACGGCCCGATATCGCGACCCCGCCCATTCGCCCGGATGCCGGACGACGCATTCGGAGCCGGTCCGCGTGGGCCGGTAGCCGGCGGCGCGGAGCGGGGGCAACTCGGCGTCCGTCACGTTCAACCACAGCGGCGTCACGCCGAACGCCGCGCACCACGAACCGACCGCTGCGATCAGCGTCGGCGCCTGGCGCGGTTCGCACAGCGGTCCGCCGGGGATCAACGCCGTCCCGCCCCCGATCACCAGGCCGACGGCCCCCGGGAGGTCGGCCCGCCACAGCAGTCGGCGGCCCGGTTCTCCGACGAGCAGACCGTCGGCGGTGCGGGCGTGATCGAGGGCCAGCCGGCGGGCCGGCCCGACCGGGTCCTCGCCGCCCCGCGGGTCGGCGTCGCAGACGGCGGGGCGGGCTCGAATCACACGCGCTTCAGGTAGGTCAGACGACCGGTCGGCACCCACTCGGCGACGAGCAGGTCCCCGCCGTTGACGAACGCCGCGTCGTGCGGGCAGACGAACTTGCCGTCCTCCCATTTGTCGACCGCCCCCCGCATCCCGCGGATCGCCCCGACGCCTTTCTTACGCCACGCCGAGTCTCCGCCCAGTTCCGCGACGATCTGATTCTCGGTATCCAGCAGCGTGACCTGGGCGTCGAGGTCCGGCACGACGCGGAGCCCGGACTCGTGCACGTCGGCGAAGTCGCAGGGGCTCGGCACGGTGTTCGCGGCTTCGACCCGCAGGAAGTTGCCGTCCAGGTCGAAGTAGCTGATGCGGTGGTTGGAGCGGTCCGCCACGGCGAGGGCCGGCTCGCGGCCGGGGCGGTCGTCCCACAGCAGGCCGTGGGGGCAGTTCAACTGGCCCGGCTGGCCGCCCTTCTCCGCGAACACGCCGACCAACTCGCCGGCGGCGTCGTACTTGATCAGGTGGCTGGAGCCGTAGCCGTCGCCGACGAAGAACCCGCCGTCCGGGGTGAAGGCGACGTTCGTCGCCATGTAACGCTGGCCGTCGCCGTACTCGTCGGCGTCCGGCTTGGTCCAGCGGCGGACCTCCTCGCCCTTCAGCGTGAACTTCACGGTGCAGGGCTGGGACAGGTCGGTGAGGTACAGGAACTCCTCGCCGCCTTCCTCACGCAGGTCGAGGCCGTGGCCGCCGCCGTGGAACTCCTCGCCCCAGGACCGCAGGAACTTGCCGTCCGGATCGAAGGCCAACACAACCGCGCGCTTCGGGCCGCCCTCCGCCTGGTGACAGACGAAGATCGTGCCGTCCGCGGACTGACAGACGCCGTGCGTGTTGCCCCAGGCGAAGCCGTCCGGCAGCTCGCCCCAGTTCCCGTGCCACTCGTAGACGTACTCGCCGGAGCCGACGGTGACGGACTTGGAGCCGGCTTTGTCGTCCGCATGGACGAACGGCGCCCGAAGCAGGGCGGCGCCGGCGACGGCGGCGGCCCCGGTTTGCAGAGCGGTGCGACGGGAGACGGAATCGGACATACGGCGAGGCGGGCGGAACGGGATCGGGCGAACGCCGGGCCAGCGTAGCGGGGGCTTCGCCGGGGCCAAAGCCGGCCGCGTCGTTCCGACGACCGTTACTTCTTCCCCAGCGCCCGCTTCGCCCGGAAGAAGTCGGTGAGGATCGCCCCGCACTCGCCGGCCAGGACGCCGCCGAGGACGGCGCTGCGGTGGTTCAGGCGGGGGTCGTCGGTGAGGCGGTACAGGCTGTCGCAGGCGCCGGCCTTCGGGTCGGCGGCGCCGTAGACCACCGCGGGGACGCGGGCGTTTACGATCGCCCCGGCGCACATCGGGCAGGGCTCCAGCGTGACGTAGAGGGTGCAGTCCTCCAGCCGCCAACTGCCCAGCGCCTCGGCGGCCTGGGTGAGGGCGATCATCTCCGCGTGGGCGGTCGGGTCGGAGAGCGTCTCCCGCTGGTTGTAGCCCTCGCCGATGACCCGTTCGGTGGTCAGGCCGACGTCCTCCTCCTCCGGGCCGACCGGCGGCGCGTAAACCACCAGCGCCCCGACGGGGACCTCGTCCATCTCGCCGGCGGCCGCGGCGAGGTCCAGCGCCCGCCGCATCCAGCGTTCGTGCCGCGACGGCCGACCGGGGTGGAGCGGTTCGTTCAAAGCGTCTTCTCGTCGGCGGGCGGATGAAGGGGCGGAGTTCCGGCGGGGCGAACCAGCAGCGGGCCGAGCAGGTCCGGCGTGCGCAGCGTCGCCCCGGTCCAGAGCAGCGCCTGCAACACCGCGGCGGGGATCGCCTCCGGCAGGCCCGCCGTGGCGATGCTCGCCGCCATCGCCCCGCCCAGATAGGCCGTGCAGAGGAGGAGGCCCAGCCGGTGCGTCAACGGGACGAGCAACAGAATCGCCGACGCCAACTCGACGGCGCCCAACGGCACGATCAGCCCGGCGAACCCGCCGGCGTCGCCGCTGTCCCCCGCAACGCCGCTGAACTTCACGACGGCGCTGGCGGCCAGCGCCAGGCCGACGAGCCAGACCAACACTAACCCGGCGACGCGGCGAACTTTGGGAGACACGGGCGAACGGTCCAAAACGGGGGGAGCGGCGGGGAGGACGGGGCAGTGTACCGACCCTCACGCCCCGCCCCCCCGCCGTCGACCCCGCAATCCGCAAACAACGGCGGCGTCACCCCGGGAGCGGCGTTTGCAGACCGTTGGCGTAACGCTTGAAGCCCGGTTCGGCGCCGGCGGGGGGAACGCTGAGGATCGTCGCGGACAAGGCGTGCCCCTCAACCTGCCCCACCAGCGTCAGCGCCGCGTCGACGCGCTCCCCGGCCTCGTCGGTCGGGGGCGGAGCGACTTCCAATCCGACGGAGGGCGGCGCGTCGAACAGCGCCGTCAAACCGGCCGCGTCAAAGCGGAACCGGGCGGGGGCGATGGCGCCGTCGCCGGGCCCGCCGACGATTTCCGTGGCGCCCAGGAACAGCGCCACGGCCCAGCCGTCCTCGTTCGGTTCGCTGCGAAAGCCGACGCGGCCGAGCCCGCTGAGGGGGTCGAACAATTCCGCGGCGGCGTTCACAAAGCGTCCCAACCAAGCGGGCCGGGAGGGCGGACGCTCGCGCTCGGCGAGGTCCAATAGATCCCCGACGGGGAGGTGGGAACGCAAACGAGGGTTCGGCATAAGGGCGGTCCGGCGGGCCGTCCTTGGCCGGGCGCTGGCTGGGGGGGAACGAGGAGGAAGCGGTGCGGGACAGGGCCCGCGTCGGAGAGAACATCGACCGTTCGCCCGCTCCGCCGTCGGCTCAGTCGCCCGACCGCGTCGGGTTCCCGCGGGGCCGTTGGGTTCCCCGCGGTCGAATCGCGGAGTCCGGCTGTGACGGCGACGGCGGGCGGAAGAAACTTCTGCGAAGTCTCCCCGGCCCGGCGCCCGGGACGGCCCCGACGGTTTGACCGCGTCCCCCGCCCCGTTCACAATCGCCCCTTCCCCGCTGTTTCCGCCCTCGCCGCCTCTCTGAATCGTGCCGCCGGCGAACCCTCCCGACGCCGGCTCCCTGGCGCTTCGTCCCGCCCCCGACGCGGCCGAACTCCGCGAGCGAGCCATCCGCGACGCCGAGACCCTGTTGAGCGCCGGCGAGTGGATCCGGGCCTTCCGCGGTCGCTACGTGGTGGTGAAGCTCGGCGGCAGCGCCCTGGAGAACGAGGAGGCCGTCGACTGCCTGCTGGCCGACGTGCGGTTCATGGAAACGGTCGGCCTGAAGCCCGTCCTGGTGCACGGCGGCGGCAAGGCGATCAGCGCCGCGATGGCCGAGGCCGGGCTGGAAACGAAATTCGTCGCCGGCCGCCGCTACACCGACGCCGACTCGCTGGCCGTCGTGGCGAAGACCCTCGCCGGCATCAGCCGGTCGCTGGCCGCGGGGATCGAACGGCAGGGGGGCAAGGCGGTGGCGTTGTGCGACTTCGATCTGCACGCCCCGAACGCCCTGGCCCTCTACGGCCGGCCGCTGAGTTTGCCGGGGGAAGACGGGCAGCCGCTGGACCTCGGTTTGGTCGGCGAGGCGATCGGCGCGAACCACCGGGCCATTGAGGACGTCCTGAAGGAGGACCGCATCCCGGTGCTGCCCTCCCTGGCCCGCGACCGCCGCGTGCCGGGGCCGGCGGGGCTGTTGAACGTCAACGCCGACACCGCCGCGGCCGCCCTCGCCCGGCTGCTGGGGGCGGAGAAGCTCGTGTTCCTCTCCGACGTCGCCGGGCTGTACGCCGACCCGAACGACGAATCCTCCCTCATCCAGCACCTCACCGCCGAACGCGCCGGGGAATTGATCCGCAGCGGGGCGATCTCCGGCGGGATGATCCCGAAGGTCGAGGCGGCGCTGGAGGCGCTGCTGGCCGGCGTGCACAAGATCCACTTCGTCGACGGCCGCACGCCGCACAGCGTCCTGTTGGAGATCTACTCCGACAGCGGCGTCGGCACCGAAATCGTCGCCGACGATCCGCACTAAAGCGGAGGCCCTGCCGGACCTCCGCGTTCCGAATTCTCGCTTTTTCGCTTCGCTCCGCCGCATGCCCGCCCTCGCCGATTCGCCGACGTTTCGCTCCAGCGCGGAGACCGCCTCGCTATTCGAGCGGGCCGTGATCCCCAATTACCCCCGGCTGCCGATCAGTCTGGTGCGGGGCGAGGGGTCGCGCGTCTGGGACGCCGAGGGGAACCGCTACCTGGACCTCTTTCCCGGGTGGGGCTGCAACGTGCTGGGCTACGCCCCGCCGCGGGTGGTCGAGGCGATCCGCGAGCAGGCCGGGCGGCTGATCCACGTGCCGAACACCTGGCTGATCGAGGAGCAGGCGGCGTTCGCCGACTTCCTCACCCAGCGGAGCTTCGGCAAGGCGTTTTTCTGCAACAGCGGGGCGGAGGCCGCCGAAGCCGCCCTCAAACTCGCCCGGCTGCACACGCCCGAAGAAAAATACCGGGTCGTCACCTTCGAGAAGGGCTTCCACGGCCGGACGTTCGCCGCCGTGACCGCGACGGCCCAGCCGAAGTACCACGCCGGGCTCGGCCCGCTGATGCCGGGCTTCCGCTACGCCCCGCTGAACGATCTCGACGCGGTCCGCGAGTTGGTCGACGGCGAGACCGCCGCGGTCATGATCGAACCGGTGCAGGGCGAGGGCGGCGTGAACGTCCACCCGCCCGGCTTTTTGCAGGGACTGCGGGAAATCTGCGACCAGGCCGGCGCCCTGCTGATCTTCGACGAGGTGCAAACCGGCATGGGCCGCACCGGCCATTGGTTCGCCTCGGAGACCTTCGGCGTGCAGCCGGACATCTTCACCCTCGCCAAGGGGGTGGCGGGGGGCGTGGCCTGCGGGGGGATCGTCTGCAAGGACGAGATCGCCCCGTCGCTGCGGCCGGGGATGCACGCCAGCACCTTCGGCGGCAACCCGCTGGCAATGGCCGCCGGCCTCGCCACCGGTCGCACCATCGAGGAGGAGGGCCTGCTGGAACATTGCCGCGAGATGGCGGAGCGGTTCCGCGGGGCCCTCGAACCGCTGATCGAGTCGAACCCGATCGTCGAGGCGGTGCGGGTCTGCGGGATGATGATCGGCGTGCAGCTGACCGTCCCCGCCGCCCCGGTGCAGGACGCCTGCCTGAAGCGCGGGCTCATCATCAACAGCACGCAGGGCAGCGTGGTGCGTTTGTTACCGGCCCTGAACGTCACTCCGGAGGAGGTGGACGAGGGCTGTGCGATTCTCATCGACTGCCTGTCCGACGCCGCCGACCAGACGGCGGGCGAACCCGCCGGGGGAGAGTGAACGTGTCCGAAACCCTGACCTTCCCGGGCGCCGCGATCGACGGCGCCGCCGGGGCGCCCTTCGTCGCCCCGGAGAACTGCCTGCTGACCCTGTTCGACTGGTCGGCGGAGCGGATTGAAGCCCTGCTCGACGCGGCCGCGACGCTGAAGGCGCAGTACCGGGCCGGCGAGTGCCCGCGGCCGCTGGTCGGCCGCACGCTGGTGCAGATCTACGACAAGCCCAGCCTGCGGACCCGGCTGAGCTTCGCCACGGCGATGACGCAGCTCGGCGGGAACGACCTGTTCCTCACCTCCAAGGAGGCCGGGCTGATGGGCCGGGAAGACCCGTCGGACGTCGCGCGGGTGCTCGGGCGGATGGCGGACGCCGTCGTGATGCGGACCTTCGGGCAGGAGCGGGTCGAAGCCCTCGCCGCGGACGCCGGCGTGCCGATCGTCAACGGCCTGACCGACGAGTTTCACCCCTGCCAGGCCCTCACCGATCTGCTCACGCTGCGGGAGGCATTCGGCGAGGACCTCTCCGGCCGGCACGTCGTGTTCGTGGGCGACGGCAACAACGTTTCCCGCAGTCTGGCGATCGCCTGCGCCAAACTGGGCGTGCGGTTCACCCTGTGCAGCCCGCCCGGCTACGAGTTCGACGGGGCGTTCCTGGATCGCCTTGCCGAGGCCGTGCCCGGCGCCCGCGTCGACCACGGGGCCATGCCCTCCCGGGCGGTTGCGGGGGCGGACGCGGTCGTCACCGACGTGTGGGCCTCCATGGGCCAGGAAGCCCAGAGGGAAGAGAAGCTGCGGGCCTTCGCCAACTATCAGGTCGACGCCTCGCTGCTGAACGCCGCCGCGGACGACGCCGTGTTCCTGCACTGCCTGCCGGCCCACCGCGGAGAAGAGGTGACCGCTGAGGTGATCGACGGCCCGCGGTCCCGGGTGTTCGATCAGGCCGAAAACCGCATGCACCTCGCCCGGGCGCTGTTCGTGGAACTGCTGGGATAGTCGCGGGATGCGTTTCTCTCGGGGCGACGTTCTGCGTCGCCCCGCAGGGGACGCGGAGCGTCCGGCCGCTCCGCGGCCCGTGCGTTCCGACGCGGAGCGTCGGGACGAGAAGGGGGCGTTACGCGAAGCCGTGCTTCGCTTTGAGGGCGGCGAACTCCTCGCGCAGCTCCGGCATCGCCCCGTCGCGGCTGGCGACGAGGCCGCCGACGGCGTTGGCGAAGCGGCCGCAGCGCTCGCCGTCGGCGTCGGCCAGCAGGGCGCAGATCAGGCCGGCGGTGAAGGCGTCGCCGGCGCCCACGGTATCCGCCACCTGCACCGGCTCGGCGGGGACGTCGACCGGCTCGTGCCCCGCCTTCAGCACCCGGCAGCCGTCGGGGCCGCGGGTGACGCAGGCGGCGTCCAACCGCCAGCGGTCCGCCGCCCGCAGCAGGAACTCCGCCGGGTCGGCCGGCAGGTCGAGCAACCGGGCGACGACGGGGACCTCCGCGTCGTTCAACTTCAGGACGTTCGCCCGCTTCAGCGACTCGCGCAGCAGGTCGGCGGTAAAGAAGTTCTGCCGCAGATTCACGTCGAATACCGCCCGCACGGTCTGCGGCCGGCCGGAGATCAGCTCCCGGATCGCCACCCGGCTGCGGAAGTCGCGCTGGGCCAGCGAACCGAAGCAGAGGGCCGCCGCCCCGGCGAGGGCCTCCCGGCCGGCGTCGGTCGCCTCCAGGGCGTCCCAGGCGACCGGCTGCTGGATAACGTACTCCGGCCCCGCGTCGCCGTGGGTCACGGAGACGTGGCCGGTGGGCAGGTCCGCGTCGGTCTGGATCAGGTCGGTCGACAGCCCCTTTCCCTGAAGGAAGGCGACGAGGTCGCGGCCGGCGGCGTCGTCGCCCACGCGGCTGAGCACGCGGCCGGTCAGGCCGAGTTGGTGGCACTGGAAGGCGACGTTCGCCGGCGCCCCGCCGGGGCGGCGGGTGGTCTCGCCGTTCTCGCCCGGAAATTCGTCCCACAGCAGTTCGCCCAAGCCCACCACCGCGTGGGAAAAACCGTCGGCGGGCGGGGCGTTCGCGTCGTCGCTCATGCGGTCACGGTAGGGACCGCTCCGCGGACCGTGAAGGAAAGCGGAAGGTTTTCGGAGACGGTCCGCGGAGCGGACCCTACGCTGTGCCGCCATGCCCCACGTCGCCTTCCTCTACGCCACCGCCCCGGACGCGCAAACCGCTGCGACCCTCGCCCGCACGCTGGTCGAGGAACGGCTGATCGCCTGCGGCAACGTGCTGCCGACGATGCGGAGCGTCTACCGCTGGGAAGGCGCCGTGACGGAGGCGGCCGAGGCGGCGCTGATCGCCAAAACGACCGCCGACCGGGCCGACGCCGCGACCGCCCGCCTCGCCGAGCTGCACCCCTACGAGGTGCCCGCGATCACCCGGTTCGACGCGGCGAGCGCCCTGCCGGCGTTCGCCGCGTGGGTCGCCGACGAGGTCGCGTAGGGTCCCCTGTGCGGACCGCCGGAACCTTCGGGCGTTCTCGGAACGGTCCGCGGAGCGGACCCTACTGACCGAAGTTCTCCGCGAGCCGGACGAGGGTGCGGACGCCGACGCCGGTGGCGCCGCTGGCCATGTCGGCGGCGCCCTTTTCCCGAAACGCGGGGCCGGCGATGTCCAGGTGCACCCAGGGCTTGTCGCCGACGAAGTGCTCCAGGAACTTCGCCGCCGTAACCGCGCCGCCGTAGCGGGGGCCGACGTTTTTCACGTCCGCCACGTCGCTGTCGAGCAGGCTCTTGAAGGAGTCGGCCATCGGCATCCGCCAGACCTCCTCGCCGGCGGCCTCGAAGGCGGCCTGCACCTCGGCCCACCAGGCCTCGCCCCCGTCGCTGTTGACGCCGGGGAAGCCGCCGACGATCCCCTCGCCCAGCGCCACCACGCAGGCGCCGGTGAGCGTGGCGAGGTCCACCAGCCGGTCGGCCGGCTCCGCCCAGGAGCCGCCGGTCACGGCCATGTCGAGGACGTCGGCCAGCACCAGCCGGCCCTCGGCGTCGGTGTTGAGCACCTCCACGGTGGTACCCTGCCGGGTCTGCAACACGTCGCCCAGCTTGTAGCTGTTCCCGGAGACCATGTTCTCCACCAGCCCGGCGTACCCGACGACGTTCACCGGCAGGTTCAGCCCGGCGATCGCGGCCATCGCGCCCAGCACCGCGGCGGAACCGGCCATGTCGCACTTCATGTCCTTCATCCCCTCGTTGGGCTTGAGGGACAGACCGCCGGAGTCGAACGTGACCCCCTTGCCGACCAGCGCCAGCGTCGGCCCGTCGCCGCCCTTGAGGTGCGAGAGCACCACGACCCGCGGCGGCCGGGCGCTGCCGCGGGCGACGGCGAGCAGCGACCCGCAGCGCTCCGCCTCCAGTTCCTCCGGGCCAAGGATCGTGCAGCCGAGGCCGACGTCCTTGGCGAAGGCGGCGGCCCGTTCGGCGACGCTTTCGGGGTGCACGTCCTCCGCCGGACGATCGACCAGTTCCCGGGCGAGGTTCACCGCGGCGCCCAGTTTGATGCCGCGTTCCAGCGCCTCCTCGGCCGGCTGCACGTCGGCGGTGTCGGCGAGGATCGCGGTGAGCGCTTCCAACGGGCTGCGGTCCGGCTCCGACTTGTAGAGCCCCGGGCCGGCGCCGGCGATCGTCGCGGCGCAGGCCAACTCCTCGGCGGCCCGGCGGAGGCCGACGGCCTCGGCGACCTCCTTGGTCAGCAGGACGGCGGCGGTGCGGCCCGGCTTGCCGGTCGCCTTCCGCACGCCGGTCCGCACCGCCTTGGCCCAGGCCGCCGGCGACAGCGCCCCCGGCTCGCCCAGCCCGACGCAGACCGCCCGGTCCGCGGCGACGTGGGGCAGGTCCGGCAGCACGAGGCACTCGCCCGTTTTGCCGGTGAGGTCCCCGCGGGACCGCAGCCGGGCGAACAGGCCGCCGGTCGCGGCGTCCAGATTTTTCAGCTCGGCGCCGGGCTCGCCCCGCTTCCAGACGGGGATCAGCAACAGGTCGGCGGAGACGTCGCGGGCGGCCTCCGCGGTGGCGAGGACCTTGGGAACGCGACCGGCGGGGGAGACGGGCATCGGCGGAGGGGTGGGCGACGGAGCGACGACGGACGGACGGGCGGGCGACCCCGCGAACGCCGCGACCATCGCCGAAACCGACGCGTCTGCCAACCGCTGCGACCCTCCCAACCCGCCCCCGCGCCCCTTCGCCGCGTCGGCCCGCCCCGCGGGACGACGGCCCGGCCGGCTCAGTTCGCCCCCCGCTCGATGCGGTGCGCCAGCGATTCCAGGTCCGCCAGCAGCGCGTCGACCCGGGCGAGGGCGGCCTCGCCGG
>NZ_JBINJD010000310.1:0-1871 GCF_043951915.1 Alienimonas sp. DA493
CTCGCCGTCACCGCCGCGTGAAGCTAAACGGGAGCGGGCTAGGGGAACCGCCGGGAGTCGAACCCGGAGCAGCCGCCCACCGGCGGCCGGCACCCAGTGGGTGTCATTCAGCCGAACATGCGGAGGAACTCCTGATCGACGTTGTCGGTGGTCGGGGCCATCAACTCCCGCTCCCGCTGGGCGGCCTGCTGTCGCTCACGGCGACGCTCGGCCTTGCGGCGCTCCTTGGCCCGCTTCTTCTCCGCCTTGGCCTTCACGGCGGCCTTGCGGACCTTGGCTTGCCATTCGCCCTGAGCCTTCCGGCAGGCCGCGCAGTAGACGTAGCGGCCCCCGCCGGGGTGGGCGAAGTCTCCGGGCGGACGGGGTTCTTGGCAGCGTTCGCAGACGCGGCCGAAAGAGGGGACGACCAACACGGGGTCGTCGGACGGTACGAAGCGGGGTGTCGCCATCGGCGGGCTTCCTATTGAACGGGGCAGGTCCTCTCACAACCCAGTCGCCGGAAGCGGAGCGAAGTGGGTTGTTCAAGCAAGCGGACTGGCCGGTCCGAACCTGCGTGCGACCAGTTTAGCGCGGTCGGCGCCGCAGTGAAGATGCGCCCAGCAAAAAATCGCGCGGAACTACAAAATAAGGCCCAAACGCGGCTCCCCTCTGGCGCGGTCCGGTCCCCCGCGCTACCTTCCGGGGCATGAAGACCGCGACGAAAACCGAGGGCGTCGCCTACCTCCGCCGTCGGCTCGGGCTCGCCCGCAAGAGGATGCGGTACTGGTCCGGGTGCCCGTCGTTCAGCGGGTTCGGCTACAACCCCGGGAAGGTCAGCAACAATGAAGCGGAGTGCGAGTACGAGATGGCTCTATGCGACGCCTACGCCCTCGCCAATCAAATCGGGGAGCAAACTGGCGCGTGTCCACGGGTGCGGGACATCAAGAATGAGTCTCGCGTCTCCATGTCGGCAATCCGCTGGTGAGCCTCTGGCGCGGGGGATGCGGAGAGGGGAGGATGCGGGGCATGAGCGACGCCGTCCTGCAACGCTGGCGAGGGTTCGTCACATCCGTGGGCGAGGGCGAGTTCTCCGCCGTACTGATTGACGCCACGCCGGACTCCGACCGGACAGGCTCCCGCGATGTAGCGACGTTCGCCACCGCCGAGGTCGTGGCGGAGGAGGAGCGAGAGTTCGTCGTGGAGGGCGCCGGGTTCACCTGGACGATTCCCGCTGACGGTTCTTCGGTCGTGAAGTTCGACCCGCCCGGCGTCTGGACCGCTGCGGACCTGAAGCTCGCCGGGCAGCTTGCCGAGGATTGGTTCTTCGCCGTGGCGGAGCCCACGACCGACCTGCCGAGCACTTCGTGGGACTAGCCTCTGGCGCGAACCGTCCGGGGCGGTAGGATGTCGGCTCACGCGGCTGCGACGCTCCGGCGTGGAAAGCCGACGCCCGCCCCGGCGACCATCGGGGCACCTGCGGGGTGGGCCGGGTCACGCCGGTCGCAGATAGCCGTTCTAACGGCAGTCGTCTCCGCAGTCCTTCCCAGCTAGCTCAACTGGCAGAGCACGTCCTTCGTAACGACGCGGTTCCCGGTTCGACTCCGGGGTTGGGATCTTCGCCTCCGGGCCTGCTGACCGTCTCGCTCGTTCCTCTCCGGACGAAGCGGGCGCCCAGCGGGAGGGAACCCGGGGGCGACCGTCTCGCCCTGCCCGCTCCGAAGCCCCACGCTCAGTCGCGTCGGGCAACACGATTAGGACGGGCGGGGCCTTTCACGCCGGCCCGGTCGCTCCCCGCGGCCGGGCCGGTTTTCGTGAACCGCGCCGCGATGCCGGGCGTTCGCTCTCGTCGCCCCCCCTCTTGGCGAGCCACATGGAAACGCTCATCTGCGCTG
>NZ_JBINJD010000312.1:0-1852 GCF_043951915.1 Alienimonas sp. DA493
CGCCTGCTGGCGGGGGGTGAAGGGGGCGGTCGCCCCCGCCGCGAGGAAGAAGGCCGCCTGAGCCGACCTTGCGGCCCGCCCGGCGCCCCGGACCGCCGGCGGGCTTGTGGTGAGGGGCCGACGGAAGTACACCCCGACCCGGCCGCCGCCGGTTCAAACTCCCCGCGACCGGCCCCCCGCCGCCCCCGCTCCGTCCCGCCCGCCCCGCGATGAACTGGCCGCTGCTCTGTCGGCTGCTGGGGCTCCTGGCCGTGCTGGTGGGCGGCAGCATGACGCTGTCGCTGCCCTGGGCGTTCCCCTTCGCCGGGCAGGTGGAAGAAATCGAAACCCACGGGGCGATCGGGCTGGTCTCCTCCATCGCCCTGTCGCTGCTGATCGGCGGCGGGCTGTGGTGGTACGGCCGCAACGCCGGCAAGGACACGATCCTCCGGAAAGAGGCCCTGGCGGTCGTCGGGCTGGGCTGGATCCTCGCCGGCGTCCTCGGGGCGATGCCGCTGTACCTCAGCGGCTCCTACCGGAAGTTCGATGCCGACGCCCCGGACCAGAACGTCCGGGTGACCCTCGCCGACGCCCTGTTCGAAAGCGTCAGCGGGTTCAGCACCACCGGGGCCAGCGTGCTGGACGAGTTGGAGGACCCCCGGGCGGTCCCCCGCTGCGTGATGTTCTGGCGGAGCTTCACGCACTGGCTCGGCGGCATGGGCATTATCGTGCTGTTCGTGGCGATCCTCGGCCAACTGGGCGCCGGCGGGAAGGCGTTGATGCGCCGGGAGGTCCCCGGGCCGATCAGCGAGGCCGTCCGCCCCCGCGTGCAGGAGCACGCGCTCACAATGTGGCTGATTTACGTCACGCTGTCGGCGATCGCGGCGCTGGTGTACTCGCTGGAGGGCATGAGCCTGTACGACGCCCTGTGCCACAGCTTCGGCACGCTCGCCACGGGGGGGTTCAGCACCTACAACGACAGCGTCGGCCACTTCGGCCCGCTGATCCAGTGGACCGTGATCGTCTTTATGTTCCTGGCGGGGGTGAACTTCAGCCTCTATTACCTCGCCCTGCGGGGCACCCCGCGGCTCGGCGAGGGGAAGGTCTGGGGGCGGTTAAAACTGGTGTTCGGCGACCCGGAGTTCCGCGTGTACGTGGCCATCCTGCTGGTCTCCACGGGGTTGCTGTTCACGTATCTGCTCACCCGGCATCAATACGACTCCGTGCTGGAGGAGTTCCGGCACGCGGCATTTATGTCCGTGACGATCACCACCACGACCGGCTTCGGCACGGAGGACTACACCCAGTGGGGCGAGTCCGCCAAGGGGCTGATCTTCCTGTTAATGTTCTGCGGGGGCTGCTCCGGGAGCACCGCCGGCGGCATTAAGGTGATCCGGTTCATGCTGCTGGCCAAGGTCGTGCGGCTGGAGGTGGAAAAGGCCTTCCGGCCGAACGTCGTCCGCCCGATGAAGCTGTTCGGCCTGCCGGTCGACCGGGACCTGCGGCACGACGTGGTGGTGTATTTCGCCCTGGTGCTGACCCTGTTCGTGGGCGGGTGGTACGCCCTCTGCCTGATCGAACCGGGCAACCAGTGGGCCGCCCACGACGACGTGCCGAGCCGCCAGGCCGAAAAGCTGATCGACTGCGCCAGCGCCGTGGCGAGCTGCCTGAACAACATCGGCCCGGGGCTGGGCAAACTCGGCCCGGCGGAGAACTACAGCGACTTCGCCGCCGGCAGCAAATTGCTGCTGACCGTGCTCATGCTGCTGGGCCGGCTGGAGCTGTTCGCCATCCTCGTGCTGCTCGCCCCCGGGTTTTGGCGGGTGAATTAAATCCCGCACGCCGTGACGCTCCCCCCGGTTCGCCGTCGCCG
>NZ_JBINJD010000313.1:0-1815 GCF_043951915.1 Alienimonas sp. DA493
CTTCGCGGGGGCGGGGCGCGTTCCCGCCCCGCGAAACCGCAAGCGGCCGGCGGGGGCGTCGCCGCTCGTTAATCCGTCACCGGCAGCGCGGCGATCACCTGTTGGGCCATCATGAGATAAACCGGAATGCCGATCGTCACGTTATAGGTGAACGTCAGCCCCAGCGAGGCGGCCAGCGGCAGGGTGGGGCTGGCCTCCGGGATGGCGAGCCGTTGCACCGCCGGCACGGCGATATAACTCGCCGCCCCGCACAGCACGGCGAACAGCGCGTAGGTGCCCAGGTCGAACGGCGTGTCGATCGCGTGGCTGTAGGCGTGCGCGGCGCAGATGCCGAGGAACGCGAACAGGTTCGGCGCCAGCAGCCCGAACGCGGTGAACGCCGGCCCGGCGGTCCGCAGGTCGTGCAGCCGTCGGCAGGCGGTGATGCCCATTTCCAGCAGGAACAGGCAAAGCACCCCGTGGAACAGCGAGACGAACAGCGTGTCGTCCGCCCGGGTAACCGCCTCCCCTTGCAACCGACTGACGAAGCCGATCACGATCCCGCCGAACAATAAATAGAGCCCGGGGTTCAGGAAGACCTCGTGCAGCGTCTTTTTGGAGACCGGCCCGGCCGCGGGTCTGTGGGCGGGGTCGTGCTCGCCGGTGAAGCCGGGCTCGCCGGGCAGGTTGCCGTCGTCGTCCATCCCCCGGGCCCGTAACCGGGAGACCAGCGCCAAGGCGACCAGGCAGCCGGGAATCTCCATGACGGCCAGCAACACCGGCATATAGGCCGCGTAATGAATCCCCGCCGCCGTGAGGACCCCCAAGCAGGTGACGAACGTCCCGGCGCTGTCCGAGCCGTAAAACCCCGCGACGGTGGCGGCGTCGACCGCCCGCAGCTTCGTGAACCGGCTCAGCACGGCGTACGCCAGCAGCCCGATCAGGCCGTTCATGACGAACCCGATCGCCATGAATCCGGCGGCCTGCAGGAAGCCTTCCGCCGACAGCGAGGCCAGTTCCTCCCCGCCGTGCCACCCGATCGCCAACAGCAGATAAATCGTCAGCGACTGATACAGCGCCTTGGGAAATTCCAGCGGGACCTTCAACAGCGGGATCAGGAAGCCGCAGTAAAAGAACAGCAGGAGGGGTTTAAAGAGGTTGTGGGCGAAGTTGTCCAGAAATGCGTGCAGCACGGGGGGGAATTGAGGCGGGGGGAAGGGCGCAGCGGCAGCCGCGACCCGGGCGGGGCGGGGACGAACGGCGAGCGTGCGTTCGCCGGGAGAGACGCGAGGGGCGCCGCCGCCCCGGCGCAGCGTTCGCCCTGCGGCGACGCCCCGGCCGGGGTGCGGCGTCTAGCGCGTCCGCGGCGGGGGCCGCGGCAGTCGCGGCCCGCTCCACCGCGTGACCGCCGCGACGGCGGCGTTCGCCGTCCGCGGATCGCCCAGCGGCCCGGCGAAGGTCGTCCGGCCCGGCGACGTCCACAGCCCGTCGGCCCCGCCGACCGGGTCCTCGGCGTCCAACGCCTCCCACAGCTCCGCCGACTCGCCCTCGCCCTCCTCGCCGACCGGTTTGCCGCGGTCCGGCTTGCCGTCCAGATGGGCCGCGCACGCCGCCCAGGGCGTGCCGACGGCCAACGCCAGCGCCGTCAGCCACACGAACGGCGACCGCCCCGTCTTCACAGACCGTCCGATCCCCCGCGGCGACGACGTCGGAGCGATCACGGGGGGCGGGGGCGGACGACGGCGGGAGGCGGGACGCACGCAGTCTACCGTTCCCGCCGCTCCCGCAAAGACGAACGGCGAATGCGGCCGCGGCTTTCCCCGCCCGCCGCGGCCG
>NZ_JBINJD010000314.1:0-1599 GCF_043951915.1 Alienimonas sp. DA493
CGCTGACGCTTCGGGTTGGTGGACGGGGAGACGGTTGTCAGGTGTTGAGCCATGAGAGGGCAAACGCCGCCGCCGGTCCGGCGGCGTCGATTAAAAACGCCGGCGAGAGCAGCAGGGGCGTCGGGAGAATCAGCCAGGCCGCGGCGTAAAGGCGGTTCGACACGCCCCCCAATCGCCCGGCCTTCCGCAGCCGGCGTTCGAGCCCCGTCCCCGCCGCTTGCAGCAGGAAATAAAGGAACGGCCCGCCGTAAAGGGCGCCCGGCCGGTCGAAAACCGGCCCGGTGAGCGCCGCCTCGTGCACCGCCCCGCTGAGGGCGAACCCCGCCCAGAGCGCGATCCCGGCGGAGAACCGCCGGGCCAGCGGGGCGAACAGGCCGTCGCGCGTCAGCCGGGCGAAGGCCGTGTTCCAGCGCCGGCCCCAGAACTCCGCCAGCGTGGCGGCGCTCAGCGGGCGGTTCATCAGCGGCTCCGCGTCGATCCCGCCCCGCCGCAACGCCAGGGCGAGCAGGTGAAACGCCCCGAAGTGCAGGGCGAACACGAACCCGACCGCCGCGCACACCCCGCCGATCAGCGGTTCGCCCCGGTCGGTCAGCCGCCCGCCGAGCAGAAACAGCCCCGCTCCCAGCAGCGTGAACGCCGCCCCGCGGAGCCGCTCGCCCCCCGCCGGCGGCTCGCAGGCGTGGAACAGGAACCGCCGCCGTTCCAACCCCGGCCACAGCCACCAGAGAAGCTCCCGCCGCCACGGCCCCCCGCGACCGGGCGTTTGCGGCCCCGGCCCGACGGCGACCGCCCACCCCTTCGCCGCCAGCCACAACCCCGCGCACACGACCGCCAAGCGGACGACGGGTTCGGCGACGGTCATGACGGGCTCCCTTTCGAAAGACCGACCGCCGCCCCGCCGGACGGTTCACACGACCCGCCGTGTCCCCCCTCGCCCCCCTTTTGGGGGAGAGGGGCCGGGGGTGAGGGGGCAGCGGAGCCCGAACGCTCTCCACGGCCCGGCGCTCAGAATTGGCAGCCCGAGGCGCCAGCCGAGGCGTGCCCGCATCGCCTCGGCCTCGCTTGCGCTTCGGGCACGATCTCTGAGCGAAAACGGGCGAACCGGGCGTCCGCCCTCACCCGCGCGAGAATCGCCCCGGGGCGTAGGGGGCGGGGTCGACGTGCGGCTCGGCGCCGGCGACCAGTTCGGCGATCAGGCGGCCGGTGCCGGGGGCCATCGACAGGCCGAGCATGTTGTGCCCGGCGGCGACGAACAGGTTCTCCGCCCGCTGTCCGCGGCCGCCGGGGACCTTGCCGATCAGCGGGACGCCGTCCGGCGTCATCGGGCGCCAGCCGGCCCAGCGGTTGTCGCCGGCGGGGTGGTCGTCGGGGGGCGGCTCGGCGGGGACGTGGAGGAACCGGGAGGCTCCGCGGGTCAGCAGGGCCAGCCGGCGGCGGGCGATCGAGGGGTCGTAGCCGCTGAACTCCATGATGCTGCCCAGCCGCAGCGCCGCCGGCCGACGCGCCCCGTCCCCGTTCCCGTCCGACGCCGACCCCCGCACCGGGCCGCCGGCGTGCGGGGTGACGGCCACCCGCACCTCCGGCAACAGCATCGGCCGC
>NZ_JBINJD010000315.1:0-1591 GCF_043951915.1 Alienimonas sp. DA493
GAGGGAGCCGGCTCCCTCACGGTCGCGGTTCGCGTTACAGTGTCGCCCCATAACGAGATTGGTCATTGGCACAGCAGAGCCTGAAACTGCGGTCTAAGAATCTATTCGTCCATAAGGCGAATGTGGATCCCGATTTCAACTCTCCAACAGTTCTTACGCGGGACCCGTGGGAGTACGTAAGCCTTTGGATGCGACGGGCTAAGGCAGGCGACGCAAGCTTCTTCTGGGGCCAAGCGCATCAGTTCTATGACGCAACGGTTCAGCTTCCCCCTGCCTCCGCTCCGCTGACCGCATATTACTGTATCCTTAATGCCACAAAAGCGCTCCTGAAGGCGAAGGGAATCGCACATACCCCTTTCCACGGTCTCACCGGCAACCGCAAGCCTGGCAAGACGGCTCTCTCAAATGAGGAAGTGCTGCTAAAGGGAGGGGGCGTCCACGCCGCGCTTCGACAGTACTTCGGTGAGCAGGTTCAGGTCGCCCGGCACAACTTGCAAGACATACTTTATAATCTAGCTTTCGTTCACCGTGCGTTTCAGCTCACCTACACCAATAGGCCAGAGCTGTTCATCCCTATTCAGTTCCCGCGATTCGTCAGAAAAGAAGGGTCTAGCGAGGCCTGGTTCTGTGCAAACATCCAGGGTGGCCACTATCAGTCCCAGCATTGGGTGAATAAGCTCCCGCAGGGCTACGAACTGGATAAGGGGGCCCCCGAACCTTGGGTGATCAGGCGCCGCAAACGATTCTCTTGGAAGGACGGCAAGCCCGCAGAAGCCGGAAACGTTCTTCGTCTCAAGTCATATCACGCTGAGGTGAGAGAGCATGTTTCGTATATTCATGGCTCGACGCGTTTATGGTATTTGAAGCGGTCGCCAATCTCCGGGACGATCCCGTTGCGGAACATGACGCTCATCTATGCCGCGATGCATCGATTGAGTGAGCTTGCTCGATACACCCCTGACCTACTCGAGAAACACTTCGCATGTCAACATAACTGGCTCCTCACGCAGTTTATTACGCTTTCGCTTGATCAATTTGTCGATGAGGTGGCGTGCGAGATCACTGGCAAAGACTTTATGACTGTTGGGTTGCGTGCCTAATTCATGGACCCCTAGAGCTATGCTCTCTCCCGCCGGAGTGCCGCGTAGCGGCACGGAGGCGGGTGAGTATGCGAGCGGTTCACAAGCACTCGCCGAGGGCCGCGTCAACCGGCATGCTCACCCCGCGGCGGGCCGAGCCGTTGGGCGTGCACCGTCGCTTCCGCCACGGTGAGAGCATGGCACACGGGCGTTTTGGTTCTTGATTTCTTGGTCTTGGCGCTTCGCCCCGCCCCCGACTCACCAGTGGTCGGACTTCGGGTGGCCGCAGCGGCGGCAGTCGAAGCCGCTCACCGGTTCGACGTAGGACGGGCAGCTACAGCCCGCGGAGGTGCACTTGCCGGAGCCCAGCCGCGGGCCGTCGGGGGCGGCCGGTTCGACCGCAGACACGGCGAAGGGCTCAGCGGTGGACAGGCCCGGAGCGAACCGCGGGGGGGCGAGGGTCGTTATGCGGGACTTCATCACTCGGCCTGGGTGGGGGATGAGGTCGGCCG
>NZ_JBINJD010000316.1:0-1561 GCF_043951915.1 Alienimonas sp. DA493
CCACGGCCGCAGGCGCCAGCGGCCGGCGGCGGCGCCGGCGGCGAGGGGGGCGGCGACGGCGGGGTGCTCGCCGGGGGTGAGGAGGACCGTGGTCGGCCCGCTGCCGGGCGCTTCGTCGCCGAGGCGGGGTCCGCGGATCAGGCCGGCGAGGGCGAGGTTGGCGGCTTCGGTGCCGCCGCTGGTGAACACGACCTCGTCCGGCGCCGCCCCCAGCGAGTCGGCGAGCGATTCGCGGGCGTCCTCCAGAACCCGCCGGGCCCGCCGCCCGGCCGCGTGCCGACTGCCGGGGTTGCCGGTCGTCTCGCGGAGGTGCTTCGCCACGCACTCCACCACCGCCGGCTCCGGCGGCGTGGTCGCGTTGCGGTCGAGGTCGAGGAACGACACGGGCGAATCGTACGGGGCGGGCCGGGAGGCGGGCGGCGGCGGGGCGGGTCGCGTTATACTGCCGGGCGTCACGATCGACTTCCGCGCTCCCCTAGCACCTCTTTCGCGATGTCCCGCCTCGTCGACGGCGTTCGTCACTTCCGCTCCGCCGAGTACCCCAAACGCAGCGATCGGTTCCAGTCGCTGGCCGGGGGGCAGAGCCCCAACGCGCTGTTTATCTGCTGCTCGGACAGCCGCGTGAACCCCACGCTGCTGACCAACTCCGAGCCCGGCGACCTGTTCGTGGTGGAGAACGCCGGCAACATCGTGCCCCCGCCCGGCCGCCCCGGCGGCGGCGGGGAGCACGGCACCGGCGGGGAGGTCGGGACGCTGGAGTACGCCGTCCGGGCGCTGAAGGTGCCGGAGATCATCGTCTGCGGCCACGCCAAATGCGGGGCGATGGGCGGGCTGATGGCCCCGGAGAGCCTGGAATCGCTGCCGCTGGTCGCCGACTGGGTGAGCCACAGCGCCGCCGTCCGCGAGCGGGTGAACGCCGAACTGCCCGACGCCTCCCAGGAGGAGAAGGTCGACGCCGCCATCAAGGCGAACGTCCTGCTCCAACTGGAGCACCTCCGGGCCCACGACTGCGTGAAGGAGGCGCTCGCCGCCGGCACGCTGACCCTGTCCGGCTGGGTGTACGACTTCGTCAGCGGCGAGGTGATCCGCTGGGACGAGGATCAGCAGAGCTGGGTCGAGATCGCGTGAGCGGCCCGGCGCTCCGGTTCGCCCTGCTGGCGCATGACTGGCCGACGCCCGGGTTTCCCAATCCGCACTTCGACCTGCTGATCGAGGACCCGCGGCTGACCGGGGAGACCCGCTGTCGCACCTGGCGGCTGCGGGCCGACCCGCGGTCTGGATCCGCGGTCGAGGCCGAGCCGATCGCCCCGCACCGGGCCTTCTATCTGGACCACGAAGGCCCGGTCAGCGGCGGCCGCGGCACCGTCGCGCGGCTGGACGGCGGCAGCGCGACGTGGGAAGCGACCGACCCGGCCGTGGTGCGCCTCGACGGCGCCCGACTGCGGGGCCGCTGGCGGGCGGCGGGGGGGAGGTTTGAACCCGTCCCTGACGACAGCGAGTCGAACGCATTTCCGTTTCCCCTCGCGGTGGGCAACGCCAGCGTCCCGGACCCTTGAAGGGT
>NZ_JBINJD010000317.1:0-1551 GCF_043951915.1 Alienimonas sp. DA493
GTGCAGGCGGAAGCGAAGTTTCGCCGTTAGCCGAACGCCTCGACCGCGAACGTCACGCGGACCGGCAGTGAGAGTCGTCGCGTTCGGCGTGCCGATTTTGATGTATCGGCTTGGGGCGATCGCCCCCCGCGATCTGATGCGGTACGAGAAGGCCGGCGTGGAGCCGCCGAGCCTGCACTCGGCGACCTTCGCCCCGGACGCGGAGACCTGCCTGCCGGTCGGCGTGCGGACGCTGGTCG
This sequence comes from Alienimonas sp. DA493, assembly GCF_043951915.1. Classification (NCBI taxonomy): domain Bacteria; kingdom Pseudomonadati; phylum Planctomycetota; class Planctomycetia; order Planctomycetales; family Planctomycetaceae; genus Alienimonas; species Alienimonas sp. DA493. The sequence goes on from NZ_JBINJD010000317.1 coordinate 240, forward strand.
CCGCCGGGCGGGAACTGTTGGAGGCCCGCTGAGGGGCCGTCGGTGCGGTCCGCCGGTCCGGTCCCGGGCGGCGTTCCGGCCCCCGATGCGGCGCGCTGCCGCGTCGGACGGCCCGTTCAGTCCGTAGGACTGCCCGGAGCCGCGGCGGAACGGACGGAAAGCGTTTGCCCCGACCGGCGGCCGCCGCTCCGACCGCCGGAGCGATGCACGTTGCAACGTCGTTCCCCGTTGCCCGTTCGTCCGCTTGATGTCGACCCCCGCCCCGCCCCCCGCAGCCGCCCCGCGTCCCGACGCCGGCCCCCGTCCGGACGCCGCCCCCCACGCGGACGCCGCGGGAGTCGAGGGCGTCGTGCTCGATCCGTGCCGGCTGGCGGCGTTGGCGGACGCGGACCTGCTGGACACCGAGGCGGAATCGGCGTTCGACCGGCTCACCGAGTTGGCCGGCCGGCTGCTGGGCGTGCCGGTCGCGTTGGTGAGCCTGGTGGACCGCGACCGGCAATGGTTCAAGAGCAGCGTCGGCCTGCCCGAGGAACTCGCCGCGGCCCGGCAGACGTCGCTGGATCACTCCTTCTGCAAGCACGTCGTCGCCGACGACGCCCCGCTGGCGATCGAGGACGCCCGGGAGCACCCGCTCACGCGGGAGTACGCCGGCACGATCGGGGCCGGCGTGGTCGCCTACGCCGGCTGCCCCCTCCGCACCGCCGACGGGCAGACGCTCGGTTCGTTCTGCGTGATCGACGGCTCCCCCCGGAAGTGGACGGCGGAGGACCTGGAGGTCCTCCGGCAACTGGCCGCCTCCTGCGAGGCGGAGATCCGGCTGCGAATCGCCAACCGCCGGCTGGAGGCCCGGGCGGAGGTCGCGGAGGCCGCCGACCGGGCGAAGACGGCGTTCCTGTCGCACGTCTCCCACGAACTGCGGACCCCGCTGACCGGCATCCTGGGGTACGCCGAACTGCTCGCCGACGCCCGGCCGGGCTCGCCGGAGTGGCGGAGCCACGTCGACACCGTCCGCGGGGGCGGCCGTCACCTGCTGGACCTCATCAACGGTCTGCTGGATTTGGCGAAGATCGAGGCCGGCCGCACGGAGTACCTGCACGCCCCCTGCGACGTGGCCGCACTGCTGGACGAGGCGCTGACCCTGCTCCGCCCGACCGCCGACGCCAAGGGCCTGGAGCTGACCGCCCACTGGCCCGCCGGCCGCCCGGGGCCGCTGGTGACGGACGGCGGCAAGCTGCGGCAGATCCTCACGAACCTGCTGGGCAACGCGGTGAAGTTCACGGAGGCGGGCGGCGTCGTCGTCCGCGGCCGCGTC
>NZ_JBINJD010000318.1:0-1507 GCF_043951915.1 Alienimonas sp. DA493
GCTGCGCCGACGGCCGGAGCTTGCGCTCCGGGCTCACCTCCCGCGCGATGAGGAACGGCCGATGAGCGGGTCCCCCCGGGCCTTGGCCCACGAAGCGTTGCTCGAGCAGGCGACCACGCAGACCTTCGCCCAGGACCTGCTGGAGCGCCGCTGGGCCGAGTACGACGTCCCCGCGGCGGACCGGAGGCTGATCTCGGACCTCGTGTTCGGCACGGTGCGGCGGCGGGCCACGCTGGACGCGGTCCTCAAGGCCCACCTCAACCGGCCGCTGACGGACCTCGAACCCGGTCTGCGAACCCTGTTGCGGTTGGGGGCCTACCAACTGCTCCTGACCGGCGGCATCCCCCCGCACGCGGCGGTGCACGAGACGGTGGCGGTCGCCGAGATCGTCGGCGCCCCCCGCTGGAAGGGGCTGACGAACGGCGTGCTCCGGAACCTCGCCCGGTCGGTCTACCCGACGAACGACGAACCGATCCCCGCCCCCGGCCCGGCGGCGGACGCCGTCCCGCTGCCGGTCGGTCCGACCGATGGGAACCGCTGGCGGAAGGTCGGTCGCCGGGTGTTCCCCGACCCGGCCGACGACCCGACGGGCTACTTCGCCGCCGCCTTCGCCTTCCCCCGCTGGCTGGCCCGCCGCTGGGCGGAGCGGCTGGAACCGGCGGAGCTGTGGGCCCTCGGCTTCCACTTCAACCGCCCTCCGCTGGCCACTCTGAGGGTCAACCCGCTGCGGGGCGACCGCGAGTCGCTGCTGGCGGCGCTGGCCGAGGCGGGCGTGACCGCGAGCGCGGGGGAGACGCCGCAGTCGGTCCGGCTGGCGGAGGGGGCGAACGTCGTGGCGCTGCCCGGCTTCGCGGAGGGCCGGTCCAGCGTGCAGGACGAAACCGCCCAACGGGCCGCCGCCCTGCTGGCCCCGCGGGCCGGCGAGCGGGTCCTCGACCTGTGCGCCGCCCCGGGCACGAAGTCGACGCACCTCGCGGAACTGTCCGGCGACGCCGCGGAGATCCTCGCCGCCGACGTCAGCAGCAATCGACTGGAACGGGTCACGGCGAACGCGGAGCGGTTGGGACTCTCCTCAATCCGCGTTCAAGCGACGGCGGCGGACGCCTCCGACTTGGACGCCGGCCCGTTCGACTCGGCGCTGGTGGACGTGCCGTGCAGCAACACCGGCGTGCTGGGCAAGCGGCCGGAGGCCCGTTGGCGGGTGAAGGCGAGCGACCTGCCGCTGTTCGCCGAGAGCCAGACCCGCCTGCTGACCGCAGCGTTGGCGCGGGTGAAGCCCGGCGGGCGGTGCGTGTACTCCACGTGCAGCGTGGAGCCGGAGGAGAACGCCGGCGTCGTCGCCGCCGTGCTGGCGGACCCGCGGTTCGCCGACTGGCGGATCGTCCGCAGCGTCGTTCACTGGCCCGGCCGTCCGGGCGACGGTGGCTTTCAAGCGCTGTTGGTGCGAGCCCCGTAGGGTCCGCTGTGCGGACCGTCGTGAGCGGCCCCGCGTCTCCCGGGACGGTCC
>NZ_JBINJD010000319.1:0-1445 GCF_043951915.1 Alienimonas sp. DA493
GGGTGCCGGCCGCCGGTGGGCGGCTGCTCCGGGTTCGACTCCCGGCGGTTCCCCTAGCCCGCTCCCGTTTAGCTTCACGCGGCGGTGACGGCGAGCCCGGCCGCGGGTCACACGCTCCATCTGCGAACACGGGACGGCTTACCGCGGTCACGCGCGGGCGGAGCCGACAGGCGTGCCGAGGACGCCGACAATCCGCCGGCGTGACGACAACGGCTCCCATAGCGGGGAGCCGGTGCCCGTGGCTCGCGCCGTGCGAGTCCCGTCCGGGTCAGGTGCCGACAGAACTGCCCGGGTAAGCCGACGGAACGTCCGTGCGGTCGGGCCGGGTGGGAAGGTAGACGCCCGAACAAAGACATGAGCTACCCGGTCAAGGCGGGCGTTCCGAAAGGCGGTGATGTCTTGGTCCGACCTCAGCGTGATGGCGTTTCTACGCTATCCGCTGGGGTCGGTCTGCAACGAACGAACCTCTGACAGTGATGACCGCCTCTGGGGTGTGGAATCACCAACACTGAGAGAGCGATCGCGCTATGCTCCACCGCATGAACGTCATCTGGAAGGCTTGCCAGTCCTGCGGGAACGACGCACCGCACGGGGTCCGCAAGGACGGAGCGAAGAACCGAGTGCGAGCTCACTGTCTCGCGTGCGAGCTCGAGCCTGCTCGAACTTCGGAGAGCTCCCCAACCCCGGGAGAGCCCGAGCCGGGCGGCGTCCCGTTCGAGCTCGAGGACGACCACCGCACCCCGGAACAGTCGGACGGCCGCTACGGGCTCGAGGCCGGGGAAGCGTTCGCCGCGGACTTCTACGGCGCCGCCGAGCTCGAGCGGATGCGGGCGAATCAGGCGGAACTCGAGGCGGAGAAGCAGGCGAAGCGAGCTCGCAAAGCCGCCCGGAAGAACGGCCCCGTTTTGCTCGAGGCCGGCGTCTGACCACTGGCGCGGCCGGTCTGTACTCACGAACCTCGGACAGTGATGGAACGCTGGCCTCACCAGTTCACGAACACCAACAGAGAGGACGAACTGATGGGCGACAAGAACGACTACGAAATGGTGGCCGAACTCCGAGGGAAGTACGGAGATACGATCCCGTCGCGGACCCGGTTCCTGCGTTGGTTCGCCCGGGGGAACGGCTGGTTGTGGATCGAACCGGACCGGACTGGGGAACCTTCTCTGTCCGTCACATGGGCCACGCACCGGGGCCACCACGCCCGATGGATGCGACCGGCGTACATGGTCGACCTTCTCCCGGGTGGGGACACGAAGGTCAAGAACGGTCTCTTGGGGGTGTGGCGGTCCTACGTCGGGATGCACCCCTTTCGGGAAGGCGAGGAGCGGAGCGCCGAGATCGTGGAGAAGGTCGTGAGAGCCCGAATACGCGAAACCTTCTCGCTGCTAACCGCCCGCTGACTCCCCCCTGGCGCGGCGTGTCCTCACCGGGGATACCTGCAC
>NZ_JBINJD010000031.1:0-42288 GCF_043951915.1 Alienimonas sp. DA493
TGAGTCGGTCCTCGCTCTCTCCGGTCCTCTTCGCCGGCGGCGCCGACGGCCGGAGCCTGCGCTCCGGGCTCACCGGCAATCATCCGTTCTCCACGAACTCCGCGTGCAGTTTGCCGCTGGCGTGCAGCTCGCGGAGGATGTGGATGACGTCGGCGGTGGGGACGCGAAGCTGGTTGAGGGCTTTGAGCAGCGATTCGAGCTGCGGCCGGGGAACGGGCTCCGGTTCGCCGAGCGGGCGGAAGCCGCCGGGACCGCCGCCCCCCGCCCCGCCGAACCCGCCGCCGGGCGGGCCGACGTCCACGGTGAGCGTTTTGTGGGAGATCGCCACGGGGCTCAGTTCGACCTCCCCCGTCACCACGATCGTGCCGGTGCGGGCGTTGACGACCACCCGCGGGCGGCTGTCCGGCCGCTCCAGCGAGACGGCCAGCAACAGCGCCGCGAATCGCACCGGGTCCGGCCGGTAGGCGGGGGGAATGCGAACCGTGATCGCCGAGGGTCCGGCGGCGAGGGCGATCTCGGCGCCGGTCTCGAAGGCGAACTCCCGGTTCACTGCCCGAGCGACCTCCGTGGCGGCGCCGAACCCGGCGTGGGAGGCGTCCAGTTGCAGGGTGACGTACGGCCCGGCGGCGTCGGCCCCGACGAAGGAGACGTCGAAGTCCTCCTCTAAAATCAGCCCGTTTGGCAGCGCCCCGACCAGCGGGGCGAGCGGGTCCTGAATCACGATCGGCCCGGCGGCGACGCCCACCGCCACGTCCGCCCCGACCTCGGCAATCCGCAGCGGGGCCGCCAGCAACCGGCCGCCGGCCAGGCTGGAGGCCCCCATCGGGCTGGAGACGAAGCAGTTCAGCCGCTGCCCCCGCCGGGCGCCGGTCGCGGGCACGGTGGCCTCGATCAGGACCACGGCGACGTTGGCGGCGTCCTTCAACTCGATCGGGTCCAGCACCGGCGCGTCGTGCAACCGCAGGGCGGCGGCGAGGGCCCGCATCGCCGGCAGGTTCTTCCCGCCGTCGCCGGTGCCGTCCAGGCCGACGACCAGCCCCAGCCCGGTCAGCCGCACTTCCTTCTGGCCCTCCAGCGTGCAGACGTGCTCCAACCGCACGCCGGCCGTCGCCGGGGCGGCGAGGGCCAGCAGCAGGGCGGCGATCGGGAGGACGCGGTGCAACGCGGGGGGTTATTGAATGAGAGAAGGGTTGGACCGAAGCGAAGGTCAGAACGGCCAGAGCATGTCGAACGCCCGCACGCCCCAGGGGCGGGCGGCGCTGCTGTAAATCTTGCCCTTGGACCGTTTCTCGATCTTGAGGGCGGCGATGTCCTCGCTGTGGGCGGTCAGATCGCGGTTCACCTTCTGGGCGGCGATCGTGCCGGTGAGGGTGTACTCCCACACGTCCCGGTTGTTCCGAATCTGTTTGCGGGCCTCCAGCACGACGTTGCCGTTGGGCAGCACGTCCACGATCTCCGCGGCGATGCGGTAGCGGACCGCCTCGGTGTCCACGCCGCTGCCGTTGGACTGCATCCGCACGCCGGCGCTGAGGTCCATCCCGGGATCGCCGGTGGCGCTGAGGACCAGTCGGCCGGTCGGGTCCAGCCGGACGAATTCGTCGATGCTGGCGTCGATCGAGGAGTTGCGGCGGCGGTCGAACCGGCTCTGCACCGCGACCTCGCTCTTTTCGTCCACCAGCACGGTGATGATGTCGTGCACCGCCAACGTGCGGGCCTCCGGCAGAGAGATGTGCGTCAGGGAAAGCGCCTGCATCGACTGCGGCGCCCTTCGGCCGCCCGGCCGCACGCCGACGGTCACCGGCGTCGCCGGGGCGACCGCCGCCGGCCGGGCCGGCGGCGCCGCCGCGGCGGGCGGTGTCGCGGAAGATGCGGCGGGCGGGTCGGTCAGTCGCGGGTCGATCGCCACCGGCGGCGGCGCCGGCACGATCTGCGGCGCCGGGGCGAGCTGCGTCGACTGCGGAAACGCGGTCGGCACGACGGCGGGCGGCCGCGGGTCGATCGCAGTCGGCGCGCGGAAGCGCTCCCCCCGCCCCAGGGCCTCTTGACCGAAAGGGGCCTGAGCGAAGGCCGACGGGCCGAGAGCCATGGCGCCCCACAACGGGGCGACCGCGAGCAGCAGCGCCGCGGCGGCGGGGGAGCGGCCGGCGGAGCGACGACCGGCGTGCGGGCGGCGGGCGAACGGGCGGCGGGCGCGGTTCATCGCGGGCCTCCGGTCGGGGCGAAGCCGGGGGTCGTGGCGTAGGCGGGACTTTCGGCGGCTTCGCCGACCAGCACCGCCCGCCGGTTGCCGACCACCCGGGCGTAGATACGGGTGCGGTCGCCGTAAGCGGGGCCGTCCGGGTCGGCCATCGGGATCGTCTGGCCCAGCAGACCGTTGCGGGTCGCCTTGAGGTCGCGGGTGACGGTGATCCCGCCGACGCGGCTCTCGACCCGCACCGTCTGGTTCGCCCGCACCAGCGGGGTCTGGCGGAGGTCGTCCGCCTCCACCACGGCGCCGGCGGGCAGATCGCGAACGGCCTCCCCGGTGGGCAACCGCCCGGCGAAGTCCGCCGCGGGCGGCGGGCCGGCGGGGCGAACGCCGCCCGCCAGCATGAGGGACGAGACGGAGGAACCGGCGGCGGAGCCGTCCACGGCGGTCTCCGGCCGCCAGGCGATGTGGTCGGCGGTGATCGGGGCGCCGCGGGGCACCGGTTCGGTCAGCACCGGCACGAGCCGGGGCGGGTTCAGCCGCACCGCGGCCTCGACCGTCACGACGTTCTCCAAGCGGTCCAGCCAGCGGAGCGTGACGGTCTGGGCGACGCCGGGGGTGGGGGCGAGGCCGGTCAGGTCGCAGCCGTCCGGGCGATGCCGGGCGAGGGTGCGGGCGGCCTCCGGCGCGAGGGCGACTTCGACCCGCATCCCCTCCGCCCCGGCCCGGGCGAGGGCCCGGGAGACCGCGGCGGTGACAAATTTCTCCCCGTAGGCCCGATCGCCCGGGCTGGCGGGGCGGCGGTCGGCGGGCTCCTCGACGGCCGTGCGCGCGGCGGACAGGACCACGGCCTTCGCCCCGTCCATCGTCACCTCAAAGCCGCCGGCCCGCGCCCGATCGCGGACCGCCGCGGCGGAGAGCGTCGCCGTGCGGCCTTTGGCGGGGGCGGGGACGAGCGGCACGCTCCGCAGGCGGGCGGCGGCGACGGCGTCCGCCGGGCCGTCCGCGGTCACCGTCGCCACGTCCCCGACGCGTACGACGCTGTCGGCCGACGCGGCGCGGGCCTTCAGCGCGACCGTCACCCCGGCGGGCGAGGAGGCGGCGCCGACGAGGGCACAGGCGACGGCGAGGGCGGTCGTCCGGTTCATGGCGGCTTGGGAAGGAGGTGAGCCCGGAGCGCAAGCTCCGGGGGTGCGTCGTCCGTCGGTCCACGTCGTCCGCCGGCGGCGCCGACGGCCGGAGCTTGCGCCCCGGGCTCACGCGCGGTTTAAGGTCGAAAACTCAATCAGAACCGCCGCAGATTGGCGATCTGTTCGAGCATGCTGTCGGCGGCCTGCACGACCTGGGTGTTCAGTTCGAAGTTTCGCTGCGTCTTGATCAGGCCGACCAGTTCGCGGACCGGTTCGACGTTGGACTGTTCGAGGTAGCTCTGCCGCAGCACGCCGCGGCCCTCCTCGCCGGGGTTCCCCTCCAGGGCCTGCCCGCTTGCGTCGGTGGCGCTGTAGAGGTTCTCCCCGCGATGGATCAGGCCCTGCGGGTTCACGAATCGGGCGAGTTGCAACTGGCCGACCTGCTGGGCCTGTTCCTGCCCCTGCTGTAAGACGCTGACGACTCCGTCCGGGGAGATGGACACCTCCACCGTGTCCGGCGGGAGGGTGATGCCCGGAACCAATCGACGGCCCTTATCGGCGCTGGCGAGGACGAGTTCGCCGTCGGCGTTTCTCGTGAAGGCCCCGTCGCGGGTGTAGAGGGTTTCGTTCTCGTCCTCCACGACGAAGAAGCCGTCGCCGCCGATGGCGACGTCCAATTCGCCGGCGGTCTCGACCATGTTGCCCTGGGTGAAGGTCCGCTGCGTGCTGGCGACCCGGGTGCCGAGACCGACCTCCACGCCCAGCGGCACCGGGTTGCCGTTGGCGTCCGGGGCGCCGGGGAGGCGCATCTGCTCGTAGAACAGGTCCTCGAAGTTGGCCCGCTCCCGCTTGAAGCCGGTGGTGCCGGCGTTGGCGAGGTTGTTGGCGACCACGTCGAGTTCGAACTCGAACGCGTGCATGCCGGTGCCGGCGGACTGGAGGGCTCTCAGAGACATTCGATCGCCTCAGCGGGGGAAAGGCGTAAGGGGCAGGGCGGAAGGCGGAGGGAACAACGTGGGGCGGCGTTGCGTTGGGCGTCGTCACTGACGCCTTACGCCTCACCCCTTCCCCCTCGCTACGACGGCCGGGCGGCGGCCAGCAGGCGGCCGAGGGTGTCGTCCTGGAGCTTGACCAGGTTCACGTTCGTCTCGAACCCGCGGCTGGCGGCGATCATGGACATCGTCTCCTTGACGCTATCCACCCCGCTGCCCTCCACGAAGCCCTGCCGCACGGCGGTCCGGCGCGGGTCGATCGGCCGGGTGGCGGCGGCGGTCAGCAGGCCGTCGCCCCGCTTCACCAGGCTGGTCGGGTCGGTCGGCGAAACCAGCCCCAGCTTGCCCAGCGGGTAGTTCGTGCCGTCGGCGAACGCCGCGGAGACGGTGCCGTCCGGCGTCACGCCGATGCGAGCGGCGTCCGGGGGGATCGTCAGCGGGTCGCCGCCCTCGTCCAGCACCGGCCGGCCGCCGTCCGCGGTGACCAGCGTGCCGTCGGCCGCCCGGGTGAACCGGCCGTCGCGGGTCAGCACCGGGCCGTCTTCGGACTGCACCTGGAAGAAGCCGGGCCCGGCGAGGGCGACGTCCAGATCGCCGCCCGTTTCGTTCAGCGGCCCCTGGGCGAGGTCGATCGCCGTCGCGGCCAGCCCGTTCCCCCCCGTCATCCGGGCGAGGGCGGAGCCGAGGTCGAACGGCCCCGCCCCCGGCAGGTCCGCCAGCGACGGCGGGCCGGAGGAGCCGCCGAAGGAGAGGCGGTTGTCCGCGTGCGGCCGGTAGTGGCCGGCGAGGGCGAGGTCCCGTTTGAAGCCGGCGGTGCCGGCGTTCGCCATGTTGTTGGCGGTGACCTCCAACTGCCGCTGGTTCGCCGCGGCGCCCTGGGCGGATTGGTACAGGCCGTACAGCACGACAGTCGCCGGTCGGGGGGAGCTCAGGGCCCAGATTCGGGGGAGCCGGCGCGACGGGGCGCCGGTGCTTCGGTCCCTATCGGCGGGGGCGCGGCGGACTCTTCGGCGGAATCCGCAGGGTCGGCGTAATCAGCGCCCCGCGACCGGAGGACCGGAGGACCGGAGGACCGGACGAACCGCGGTCCGTCAGACCGTCTTGATCGGCGGCAGCCCCGCGGCCCGGCGCCAGGCGCTCAGTTGGCCCCAGTGGACGGCGTCGTGCGTGGTGAGCGCGTGGGTGAGGAGGTCGCCGTAACGGGGGAAGCGGGCGGCCAGCCGTTCCAGGTCCGGCCCCAGCGGTTCGTCCAGCGCCGCCGCCGGGACTCGCTCCGCCGCGGCGAGCGCTCGGTCGTGGGTCTCCTTCACCGCCGCCCGCAGTTCGTCGCCGGACGGGGGGGTGAAGTCCTCGGCGTAGACCAGCGGTTCGCTGCCGATACCGAAGTTCTCCCGCCAGCCGGGCAGGTCGACCGGCATCGCGTCCACGCCCAGGCCCCGCAACACGGTCAGGGCGAAGTTGCCCACGACCGCCACGTGCCCCAGGATCCAGACCGGCGGGTTCAGCCCGGGCTGAGGGCGGAGAGCGAGTTGCTCCTCGGTCAGGTCGGTTGCCAACGCGATGCCGTAAGCGGTGTGCGTCTCGTAGCAACGCCGGGCGAACCGCAGCGGGTCGGACGGGGAGGAATCAGGCATGGGAGTCGATCTTTAGAGGGGCGGGGAGCCGGCACTCGCGGCCGGCGGTTAAGGGAAATGGCGGTCGGGTCGACGCCGGACCCGGTGCAGAGTACCGGACGCGGCTGCGCGTCCCCCGGTTCGAGGCCCGGCGTGTTTCCTCGGAGGGCTCGCCCGCCGTGGCGCGCATCCCGCGGCCTGCCGCCGGGGGAAATCCCGAGCTGCCGTTGGGCGCTCCCGCGGCTGGACACGGACCAGAGAGTCCGCCGACAGCGTGTTGACACCAATGCGGGCTCCCCTTGGGATGGTTGCGGGCTGAACCCTTCAGGAGGGCTTGACGGTTCACCCCGTTCGCTTTTCCCCTCCCTGCTGGAACCGTTCACAATGTCCCCTTTCCGCCCCTCCCTGCTGGCCGGTCTGATAGCCGCGGCGGCCGCCGGGCTCGTGTGCGTGCCGGGCGCCTTCGACGCCGCCTCCACCGCCGAGGCCGCCAACGCCAACGCCAACGCCCGCCGGCAGTACTACTCCGGGTGGCACTACTCGGCACCGTCGCGGTACCACTACCGCGTCTACTATTACAAGCCGTACCCGACCTACACGAGCTACCGCCGCCGGTACGTGGTCTATTACCCGTCGCGGCCGCGGTACGTGTATTACTACAACCCCTACAGCCACCGTTACCTCGGCCGATTCGACTTGGAGGCCGAGGGCGAGAAGAAGTACTCCAAGCTGGCCGAGAAGGACCAGAAGGAGAACCTCGAGGAGATCCCCGAGGAGGCCTTCCCGGCCCTCGACCAGATGCCGCTGATCCCCGACGCCGAGGACGGCGAGCGGATGGCCCCCCTCCCCGAGGGGCTGCCTGAGGAACCGGACGACGAGGATTAGTCCGGCCCGCCGCCGCTCCCCGTCGATCGTTCCGAGTCAGCGTCCCGGCATTAGGTCGGGGCGCTGTTTTGTTGCGCCCCGCCCCGATGCGGCGGCGGGGCGACGGCCGGCGGGCCGCGTTACGTTGGTCGGCGTTCCTCCCTCACGCTGCGCCCGCCCCCGTGAACGCGTCCCCCCGCTCCCCCGGCCCGCTGACCGCCGGCCTGCTGCTCGCCGTCGTCTCGGCGGCGTCCGCCGCCCCGGCGCCGGCCCCGGCGGTCGCCGAGCGCCCCAATATTCTCTGGATCACCATCGAGGACTGGAGCCCCGACCTGTCCTGCTACGGCACGCCGGGAATCGACACGCCGCACGTCGACGCCCTCGCGGCCCAGGGCGTCCGCTACACCCGGGCGTTCACCACGGCGCCGGTGTGCTCGCCGTCGCGGTCGGCGCTGATGACGGGGTTCCATCAGAATTGGATCGGGGCGGAGCAGCACCGCACGCAGGACAAGAAGCCCCTGCCGCACGGCGTCCGGCCGATCCCGCACCTGCTGGCGGACGCGGGATATTTCACCTGCCTGATGAGCGAAAAGGTGGACGTTAACTTTCTCCCGGACACGCGGGAGGAATTGTTCGAGGGCACGGATTGGAGCCAGCGGGCCGCCGGGCAGCCGTTCTTCGCCCGCATCAGCTACCAGGGCACCCACCGCCCCTGGAGCCGCGATCCGCAACGGCCGATCGACCCGGCGGAGGTCGAGTTGCCCTCTTACTACGCCGATACCCCCTTCGTCCGCCGGGACTGGGCGAACGGGTTGGAACAGATGCAGCTCGTCGACCGGGAGGTCGGGGCGCTGTTGAAACGGCTGGAGGACGAGGGGTTGGCGGAGAACACGCTGGTGTTCTTCACCGCCGACCACGGCCGCTGCCACATCCGCGGCAAGCAGTTTTTATACGACGGGGGCCTGCACGTCCCGCTGATCGTGCGGTGGCCGGGGCGGCTCGAACCGGGGACGGTGAACGACGATTTGGTGACGGCGATCGACCTGTGCGCCACGGCCCTCGACGCGGCCGGCGAGACGCCGCCGGTCCCGCTGCACGGGGCCAGCCTGTTCGGCCCGGAGATCGCCGCTCGAAAATACGTCTTCGCCGCCCGCGACCGGATGGGCGCCACCCACGACGCCATGCGGGCGATCCGCTCCAGGGACTACAAACTCATCCTCAACCTCATGCCGGAGCGGGCCTGGTGCCAGTACAGCTCCTATAAAGAGGGCGCCTATCCGGCCTTGGCGGAGATGAGCGTGCTCTACTTAAAAGGCGAACTCACGCCGGAGCAGGCTGCGTTCTTCGCCCCGAGCAAGCCGGAGGTGGAGCTGTTCGACCTGCGGACCGACCCGCACGAGGTGCGCAACGTCGCCGACGAACCGGCGTACGCCGAGACGAAGGCGGAACTCCTCGCTGAGTTACAACGCTGGCGGACGGAGGTGATCGAGGACCGCGGCGTCTCCGCGGCGTTCCGGGCCCGCGGCCACTTCCCCCCGGAACGGCCGACGCCGACGGTGGGGGAGTGGGTGTTCCAGCACGCCGCGGACTACGACATGCGGACCCACGGCGAGCCGCCGTGGTACCCGACGCGCACGCTGGCGGAGTGGGAAGCGGTCCGGGCCCTGTGGGAGCCGTACGTGTTCCGCGCGCCGGACGAACGCGTCCGCCGCCCGCGGATTCCCCACACCCGAAAGCCGCCGTCGCTGCGGTAGCGGTCTGGCGGCGGGAGCGCGGTTGAATACCAGCCCGATGCGCAAGCATCGGCAGTCGGCGTGCTTGCGGAGTCTGACGACGCACGGCCGGAGCTTGTGCTCCGGGCTGGTACTGCCCCGCGCAGGATTCGCTCTATCCGCCGAACTGGTGCCCCTCCGCGGGGCCGTTTTGGGTGAGGGTGAGCACGTCCGGGCCGTGATCGGTCATGAACAGGGTGTGCTCGAACTGGGCGCTGGGTTTGCGGTCCTTGGTGCGGACGCTCCAGCCGTCGCGGCGGTCCGGTTTGCCGGTGTCGTGGGTGCCGGCGTTGAGCATCGGCTCGATCGTGAAGCACATGCCCGGCTTGAGCACGACGTTCTTGGCGTGCTCCTCCGGGTAGTGCGGAATGCCGGGCTCCTGGTGAAACTCCTCGCCCAGACCGTGGCCCTGGAAATTCCGCACCACGCCGTAGCCGCGATCCCTGGCGAGGCTGAAGATCGCCCGGCCGATGTCGAACACGGTGCCCCACGGCTTGGCGGCGTGAATGCCGGCCCACAGGCTGTCGAAGGTCGCCTGCACGAGGTCGACCGTTTTCGGGTCCACCTCGCCGATGAGGAACGTCTCGCTGCTGTCGCCGTGCCAGCCGTCGACCACGGTGGTGAGGTCCACGTTGACGATGTCCCCCTCCTTGAGCACGTAGTCCGACGGGACGCCGTGGCAGACGACCTCGTTCACGCTGGTGCAGATGCTCGCCGGGTAGTCCCGGCCGCCGTGGGCGTTCTCGTAGCCCAGCGTGGCGGGGCGGTGGCCGTGCTCGCGGGTGTATTCATAGGCGATCTCGTCCAACCGGGCGGTCGTCATGCCGGGCTGAATATGCGGACGGAGGACGTCCATCAACTCCGCGTTGAACCGCCCGGCCTTCGTGAGGGCCTCGTGCTCGGCGGGGCCGTAGATCGGCGCCGGTTTGCGTTTCTGAACCGGCTTGCCGCCCTTCGATCGGCTTTTCGCCCGTCGCTTCGGGAGCGCGGGTCGCGGGGCGAGGGTGCGGAACATGCGGAACGCGGGGGGCGAACGGGACGGACGAGCGAGAGCCCGATCATCCGCGCCGGAGCCCACGCGGGCAACGCCACCTCCGCCGTCGGCCCCTCAGGTGTCCCCGCGCCACTGCCGGCCGCTGTCGCTCATCAGGTTCATCGCGGCGTCCGGGCCCCAGCTGCCGGCGTCGTAATCCTCCGGTTTGTGCTCCGGCTTGGCCCACGCCTTGAGGATCGGATCGAGGAACCGCCACGCCGCTTCCAGTTCGTCGTCCCGGGTGAACAGCGTGCGGTCCCCGCGCATGACGTCGAGCAGCAACCGTTCGTACGCCTCCGGCAGCTTGGTGGGGAAGGCCTCGCTGTAGTCGAAGTCCATGCGGACCGGGTGAATCTGATACTGCATCCCCGGCCGCTTGGAGGAGAAGCTCAGTTCGATCCCCTCGTTCGGCTGCACGCGGAACACGAGCCGGTTCGGCTGGGCGCCGATCAGGTCGCAGACGTCGCCGCTGCACTCGACCGTGCGGAACAGCTGCATCGGCGGCAATTTGAATTGCACGGCGACCTCGGTGAGCTTCTCCGGCAGGCGCTTGCCGGTGCGGAGGTAGAACGGCACCCCGCTCCAGCGCCAGTTGTCCACCCGCACCTTGAGCGCGGCGAAGGTCTCCGTCGTGCTGTTCTCTTTGATACGGTCCTCTTGGAGATACCCCTTCATGCCGTCCGCGGCGACGTACTGCCCGGCGATCGCCCAGTCGCCCAGTTTCTTGCCGCCGGGGCGGAGGGCCTCCATCACCTTGCGTTTTTCGTCGCGGATGTCGTCCGCGGCGAACTTCGCCGGCGGCTCCATCGCCACCAGGGCGAGCAATTGCAGAACGTGGTTTTGAAGCACGTCTCGCAGGGCGCCGGCGGTGTCGTAATACCCGCCGCGGGCGCCCTCGATGCCCTGCGACTCGCTCACCGTGATCTGCACGTGGTCGACGTGCTGCCGGTTGAACAGCGGCTCGAAGATGCCGTTGCCGAACCGGAACATCAACACGTTCTGGACGGTCTCCTTCCCGAGATAATGGTCGATTCGATAAAGCTGCTTTTCCCGCAGCCGGGCCCGCAGGTCGCTGTTTAATTCCTTGGCGCTGGCGAGGTCCGTGCCGAACGGCTTTTCGACAACGACCCGCAGCCAGGGCGGGTGGTCGTCCTGATCGTCTTCGGGGATGAGGCCGCCGCCGGCGAGGGCCTCCACGCAGTCGTGGAACAGGTTCGGGCCGACGGCCAGGTAGGCGATCCGCCGGTCGGTGACGCCGGCGGCCCGCTCGATCGCTTTGATCTCCTCGCCCCAGGCCGGGTACTGCTCCGGCGTGGCGATGTCGAGGCGGCGGTAGAACAACCGGGCGGCGAAGCGGTCCCAGTTCTCCGCGGAGACGGGCGCCGTGCGGGCCTCCTCGTTCACCGCGGCCCGCATTTCGTCGCGGAACTGGGCGTCGGTTTTGTCCCGCCGGGCGACGCCGATGATCGGGGCGCCGTCGGAGAGGTAGCCGTCCTGCCAGAGGTCGTACAGCGCCGGCAGCAGTTTGCGGGCGGTGAGGTCCCCGCTGGCGCCGAAGATGACGAAGGACGCGGCGCCGGCCTCGCCCTCGCTTTTGAGGATGCGGTCGGTGACCGGTTGGACGGTCGGACGGATCTCGGTGGGGGCGGCCATCAGGGCGTGACTTGAGGAGCGGGCGCGACGCCGGCGAGCGAAAGCGACGCATCGGGAAGGCGGCGGCACCTTACCAGCCCGCCGCCCCGCCGTCGGCCGTGCGGCGGGGCCGGCGCGCCGCATCGGGCCCTCTCAGGTCAGCGGCAACAACCAGGCCAGCAGCAGGCTGGTGGCGAAGGAGGTCACGCCAAGGATCGTCAGCAGCGGGGTCCAGCTTTTCAGGGTCTCGGCTTCGGTCAGGCCGCCCATCTTGGCAAAGATCCAGAACCCGCTGTCGGTCATCCAGCTGCCCACCAGGCTGCCGCCGCCGATCGCGGTGCCGAGGTACACCGGGTGGAACGGCAGCGAGGCGGCTTCGGGTCCGGTGACGAAGTCCGCGAGGATCCCGCTGGTCACGATCATCGCCGTGGTGCTCGACCCCTGGGCGCTCTTGAGCAGCACGGCGATGCCGAAGCCGAGGCCCAGCAGGCCGAAGCCCTGGGTGCTGCTTTCGCCGAAGGCGTCCGCGATCGCCTTGCCGACGCCGGCTTCCTTCAGCATCCCGCCGAAGGCGGCCCCGGCGCAGGTGATGAGAATGATCACCCCGCCGCTCATCAGGCTCGTCTCGACGAGTCGGCCGATCGCCTCGCGGCCGGGGCGGCGCTGGCGCCAGAGGAGGAACAGGCTCGCCGCCGCCGAGAGCAGCAGGGCGAGGTTCGGGTCGCCGAACACCCGGGCGTAGCCGACGGGGCCGTCCCGCCGGGCCCGGTACTCGGCGACGGCGGGGTCCTCGTTCGCCGGGTCGTCGGCGAGGGCGTCGGCGGCGTTTTCCGCGGCCCCGGGGTCGAGGTCGCGGGCCACCAGCCCCTCGTCCTTCAACACGCCGATCTGGTTCCGCAGGTAGGTGTCCCCGCTGGTCTTCACGCCGACCAACGCGACCGGCAGCAGGACGGGGACCAGCGCCAGCCAGAGCGGCAGCCGCGGCGCGCCCGGGGCGTCCGCCCCGTGGAGGTGGTCGGCGTCGATCGCGTCCGGGTTGGGGATGTCGGCCGCTTCGCCGCTGACCAGGGTCGTGCCGCTTTCCGGACCGCCGGGGAGGGCGTCGGGAATTTCGGCCTGCGACGGCCCGCCGGGGGTCACGGGCATCTTCCGGTCGACCCACGCCCCGAACAGCAGCCCCACGACCGCCGCCGGCAGGGCGATCAGGGCGCCGATGCCGATCATGATCCCCAGGTCGATGTCGAGGTTTTCCGCCAGCGTCAGCGGCCCCGGCGTCGGCGGGACGAGGGTGTGCGTGATCGCCCCGCCGGCGGCGATGGCGCACAGGCACTTCAGATAATTGCGTCGGGTGCTGGCGTAATAACTGCGGGCCAGCGGGACGAGCAGATAGAAGACCGTGTCGAAGAACACCGGCACGCTCAGCACGTAACCGCTGCCCAGCAGGGCAATTGGGCTGCGTTCCACGCCCAGCAGCCGCACGAAGGACTGCACGATGCGGTCGGCGGCGCCGCTCTCCAGCAGGCAGGCGCCCACGACCGCCGCCAGCGCGATCACCAGCCCCACGTTCTTCGCCGCACCGCCGAACTCCGCGGCCACCCGGGTGACCTTCTCCCCCACCGGCGCCGGAACGAAGTCGTCGCCGGACTGTTGCAGGGGGTTCATCAAACTCACCACCAGCGCCGCGGTCAGCAGGGCCAGGAAGGCGTTGATCTTGAACCCGAGAATCAACACCAGCACGACCGCGACCCCGACGGCGAGGATGACGAACGGGGACATGGGCGCGGCGGGTCTGAGAGCAGGCGAGCGGGGGGCGTCAGCCCCCTGAGGGGCGGGCGCGGGGCGGGAGCCCAGCGAGCGGCGGCCGATCGACTCGAACCGCATGAGCGTCGGCCGATCGGTGCGGGGGGAGAATGACAGCCCGTCGCACGACCCTCAACGCCGTTCGGCACGCCGCCCCCGGCCAAACGGCATGCCGCCCCTACGATCCGCACCCGTGCCTCGCTCCGTCCCCTCAGGGGCCTGACGCCCCCCGCCCGCCGCCCCCGTGCTGTACTACACCGACACCTTCGCCCTGCCCCTGCCCGAGGGCCACCGCTTCCCGATGGCCAAATACACGCGGCTGCGGGAGCGCGTCGCCGCCTGGCTGGAGGAGGACCGCCCGCCGGGCGCGGCCCTCAAGCGGCCCCCCGCGGCGACGGACGAGCAACTGCTCCGGGCCCACACGCCGGACTACCTGCGACGGATAACGACCGGCGACCTGACCCGGCCGGAGGTGAACCGGTTGGGCTTTCCCTGGAGCGAGGCGTTGGTGGAGCGCTCCCGCCGCAGCGTGGGGGCGACGATCGCCGCCTGCACCGACGCCCTCGCCGGCCGGGGCGCCGGTCGACCGTTCGCCGCGAACCTCGCCGGCGGCACGCATCACGCCTTCGCCGACCGGGGGGAGGGCTTCTGCCTGTTCAACGACGCCGTCGTCGCCCTGCGGGACCTGCGGGCCCGCGGCCTGATCGAGCGGGCGGCGATCGTCGATTGCGACGTGCACCAGGGCAACGGCACCGCGGCCCTGTGCGCGGACGACCCGCTCACGTTCACTCTCTCCCTGCACGGCGCCCGCAACTATCCCGGCAAGAAGGAGACGAGCGACCTGGACGTCCCCCTGCCGGACGGGACCGGCGACGACGCCTACCTGTGGGCGCTGGGCAAGGCGCTGGAAGAGCTGGATCGCCGCTTCGCCCCGCAACTGATCGTCTACGTGGCGGGCGCCGACCCGTACGAGCACGACCGCCTCGGCCGGCTGGGCCTGTCGGCCGAGGGCCTGCGGGAACGCGACCGCACGGTCTACCGCTGGGCGAAGGAACGCGGCCTGCCGGTCGCCGCCGTGATGGCGGGCGGCTACGCCCCGGACGTGGAGGCGATCGCCGGCATCCATTTCGCCACCGTTCGGTCCGGCTTTGAAACGCTGTGCGAAGCGACCGGCTCCGCGTGACGACACGGGTCCGCCGGAGGAGCCGACGCGGCATGACGGCGCCGACGTCACAGCGTCGACGTGGCGTCGCCGTTCGGAAACGCCGCGTTCCGGGCGGACGCCCGCGCCGCGGCGACTCAGCGAAGGGCGTGGGGCCGTTCGGTCCGCGTTTGCCGCTTGGGGGGGAGAGGGTTCGTCTCAGCCCCCGAACGATCGCGCCCGCCCGCGGGGGGCGGGTTCCCGCACCCCGCGGGCGGTGTGGAACGTTCGTCGCCCAGGTACGCTTTCAATTCGCGTTCTCCAGACCGTCCAGTCTCGTTATTTGATGACCCGCGACCCCGGACGCTCCCCCGAGGATTCCGAAGCGTCCCGCACACAGGCCGACTCCGGCGACACGGTCGGCGACCTGCCCGGGGACGCCCCCCCCGCGGACCCGAACGCCACTCGGCCGCACGGTGAAACAACGCGGCTCCCCCCTGCCCCGAAGGATTCCGCCGAGCGTGCGCCGTCAGAGAACGTTCCCCCGGACGGCTCGGCCGGGGGCCCGTTGGGGGGCCCGCCCGCCGCGGCGGGGCCGTTCAACGAGGGCCTGCTCGCCTTCGGCCGCTACCGGATCGAGCGGGAACTGGGCCGCGGCGGAATGGGCACGGTCTACCTCGCCCGGGACGTGCGGCTGAACCGGGAGGTTGCCCTGAAGGCGCCCTCCGAGGAGGCCGCGGCGAACCCGCAGTTGGCGCAGCGGTTCCTCACGGAGGCCCGGGCCGCCGCCGCCGTGCGGCACCCGCACCTCTGCCCGGTGTACGACGCCGGCCTGGAGGACGGACGGATGTTCCTCACGATGGCCTATGTGCCGGGCCGCACGCTGCAGGACGCGCTTCAAGGACCGCAGCCGATCGGCGCCGCGGTGCGACTGGTCGGCCGGCTGGCCGACGCGATGGCCCACGCCCACGAGCACGGCGTGATCCACCGGGACCTGAAGCCCGGCAACGTCCTGTTGGACGAGATCGGCGAGCCGGCCGTGACCGACTTCGGCCTCGCCCGCCTCGTCTCCGGCGATGACGGCGGCAGCCGCATTACGAAAACCGGCAGCACACTGGGGACCCCGGCCTACATGAGCCCGGAGCAGATCGTCGGCGATCAGGACGCGATCGGTCCGCAGACGGACATCTATGCGCTCGGGGTGATCCTCTACGGCCTGCTGAGCGGGCGCCCCCCCTTCGAGGGCACGCCCTCCGCGGTGATCGCGAAGGCCTACAGCGAAGACCCCCGCCCCCCCGGCGCGGTGCGGGCCGAGGAGAACCCGGATCTGCCCCCCGTTCCCGAGGCGTTGGAGGCCGTCTGGCGCCGCATGGTGGCCCGGGATCGGTCGGTCCGCTTCCAAAGTATGCGCGAGGTGCAGGCCGCCCTGGCCGGCTTCGCCGAGACCGGCGGGATTGAAACGCGGGTCGGGGGGCGTCCGCCGGAGGACCTTCCCCCCGCTCCGCGCGACGAGCCGGAGCCGGCCGCCTCCGCGCTGCGGGGGCGGAGCGCCGCCGGCGGGCGGTCCCGGGGGCGCCGCCTGTTCTGGGGGTCGGCGGCGGTCGCGGCGCTGGCGCTGGCGGGGGCCGCGACGGTCTGGCTTCCCGGGCTGGCGGGCGGCGCCCCGGCGCCGGGCGACGACGCAGAGGGCGGCGGGCCCGTCTCCCTCGCCGCCGTGTCGGGCCCCGAAGCCGCCGCTCCCGAAGCAGCCGCCGCAGCCGCCGCAGCCGCCGCAGCCGCTGCCGAGCGGGCGGCGTCGAGCGACGCTCCGACCGGACCGGACGAGGGGTGGATCGACCTGTTCGACGGCGAGAGCCTCGACGGCTGGATCGGCGAGGAGGCGGTCTGGGCGGTGGAGGACGGCGTCCTGACGGGCCGTCCGGGCCAGGAGGGCGGGGACCGCGAAAGCTTTCTGCGGCACGAGGGGCTGTTCGGGAGCGCTTTGATCCGCGTGGTGCACCAATCCGAGGCCTGGTACTTCGCCGGCGTCCTCTGTCGGTCGAGGCCCGAGGACGGGGACCGCGGCGTCATGGCCCACACCTTCAACGGTTACCGCACCAGCATGGCCGGGAAGCTCCGGCGGATGGACGGCCGCCCCGGCCCCTCCTCCACCTCCGCGGCGAACGCGATCCGCGCCTACGAGGCCATGGCCGACAACGGCGAGCCGGAGGGGTGGGACGTGCTGGAGATTCGCGCGGTCGGCGACGACGTCTCCTCCTTCCGCAACGGCGTGCCGATCGATCGACAGATCGACCCCACGCTCCCCCGCGTCGGGCACGTCGCGCTGCGCGTCGTCTCGAGGTCCAGCCAACCGACCGCCATGAAAGTGCGGTCGATCCGCCTGCTCCCCCTCGACGAACAGGGCCGGCCGGGCGGGGAGAGAGCCCCCCGATGAGCCCGACGCCCCACGATCCGCCCGGCGGCCCGGGGACTGAACGGGGTCTGCCCGGGGCGGTATGCTTCGGTTCGCGTCGCCTGCCCCGTCGTTCCCGCCGCGTCATGACCCGCCGCCGTCTCGAAGCCGCTGCGCGTCCGGACCGAGCGGCCGGCGCTCTCACCGAACCGGGCGCCCGGGACACGACGGTCGCGAACCCCGGGCCGGTCGCCGGCCCGCCGGGGGACGCCCGGGAAACCATTCCGCTGGAACGGGACGCCACGCTCGCCGGCGACGGCGACCGGCCCGCCGGGGCGCCGCGGTCGCTCCCCGCGGCGACCGACTTCTTCCCGCCCCCGCCCGCCGACGATCCCGACCGCCGTCCGCTGGCGTTCGGCCGCTACCGGATTGAACGCCCCCTCGGCCGGGGCGGAATGGGAGCGGTCTTCCTCGCCTGGGATTGCAAGCTGGAACGCCGCGTGGCCCTGAAGGCGCCCGTCGCCGTCGGGACGCGCCAGGCGACGCGATTCCTCCGCGAAGCCCGCGCCGCCGCCGCCCTGGATCACCCCGCGATCTGCCCGATTTACGACGTCGGGGAAGCGGCCGGCCGGCAGTACCTCACGATGCCCCACCTCGCCGGCGGCAGTCTGCGGGACCTGATCGACGGCCCCCGCCCCGTGCGGGAGGCGACCGAGTTGGTCCTCGAACTGGCCGACGCCATGGCCCACGCCCACGACCGCGGCGTGATTCACCGCGATCTGAAGCCGGCGAACGTGATGCGGAACGACCGCGGCCGCCTGCTGATCACGGACTTCGGCCTCGCCTGCCGCGAGGGCGCCGACGCCCGGGTCACCCGGGAGGGCGAGGCGCTCGGCACCCCGGCCTACATGAGCCCGGAGCAGATGCTCGGGGATCAGGAGCACGTCGGCGCCCGGTCGGACGTCTACGCCCTCGGCGTGATGTTCTACGAACTGCTCACCGGCCGCCTGCCCTTCCAAGGCTCCGCCGTCGAGGTGATCAGCCAGACCCTCATCCGCGAACCGCCCCCGCCCCGGGAGCTGCGGCCCGAGCTGCCCCCGGAGCTGGACGCGATCTGGCGCCGCATGACCGCCCGCGACCCCGCGGCACGCTACGGCTCCATGCACGAGGTGCGGGAGGCGTTGGCGACCCACCTCTCGGGCGCCGCGGCGGCCCGAAGGTCCCGTTCCCCCCGCCGCACGCTTGCGGCGGTCGCGGCGGTCGCTCTTCTGGCCGCGGCGGCGTTCGTGCTCCGTCCCCCGGGCGGGCCCACGCCCGCGGAAACGACGAAGCTGCCCCCCGTCTCCCTGCCCGCCCCCGATCCGCCGGAGGAACCGATCCTCGACGCGGTCGACGCGGTCGACGCGGACGGTTGGATTTCCCTGTTCAACGGCCGCGACCTCGCCGACTGGAAGGGGCACCGGGAGAACTTTGCCGTCGTGGACGGCGTGCTCGTCGGCGCGATCCGCCCGGACGACGCCGGCGAAGCCCCCTGGCGGCGGCTGCGGTTCGCCGCGTCGTTCAGCGATCACGAGCTGCGGCTCGTCGCCCGCACGGCCGGGCCGGGACGGAAGAGCCTCAACGTGCGGCGGTCGCCCACGCGCGAGGCCAAGGCGACCGTTCAACTCGACGGCTCCTACGCGCCGCTCGGCTCGATCGAATACTGGCGCCAGTCCGGCGAGCAGATCCGACGCCACGTGGACGAGCCGACGCTCGCCCGCGCCCGCGCCGCCCGATCCGGGAACGGCGAGCCGGCGGGCTGGGACGTGATGACCATCCGCGTCGTCGGGTCGGACGTCGCCGTCCGCGTCAACGGCGTGCCGGTCGCGGAGGCGACGCTTCCCCAACTGACGCCCGCGGGCGGCGTGACGCTGGAATTCGACCGCTCCCCCAACGGGACGAACCGGATCGAGCTCCGCTCCCTCCGCGTCCGCCCCCTCCGCTCCGACGCCGCCTTCGGGAGCGACGCCGCGGCCGGGGGCGCAGACCCGGGCGACGAGAATTCGGCCCCTTCGATCCTGGCGGGGGATGCCTGACGAAACGGTCTGCCCCGAGGCGTTCGCCGTGCGATCCGGGGCGTCCGCCGCGGTGCGCGGGGCGTTATGCTGGCAGGCGTCTCCGCTCATCTCCGCCCCCGCCCCGTGAGTTTCGCCCACCCGGCGTTGTTGTCCCTGTTGGCGCTCGCGGCGGCGCCGGCGGCGATTCATTGGCTCGTCGGGCGGTGGGCGCCGGTGGAGCCGTGGGCGGCGATGCGTTTCCTCACCGCCGTCACCCCGGCCCGACGGCGGTCGGAACTGCGGGACCGGCTCGTGCTGGCGGTCCGCACGCTGGCGTTGGCGCTGGCGGCGCTCGCGGCGGCGGGGCCGCGGGCGGTCGGCTGGGGGAACGGCGCCGTAGGCCCCGCCGCCGACGATCCGCCGGCGTTGCACGTCGTGGTGCTGGACGACTCCCTCTCCACGGCCCGGCCCCGCGGCGACGGAACGGCCTTCGCCGCACTGCGGCGGGCGGCGTTCGCCCTCGCCGAGGCCGCCGCGCCGGCGGACCGGTTCGTCCTGGCGAGAACGGCGCAGGCCGATCCGTTGACCGGGCCGCCGCGGACGCTGGGGCCGGTCGGGGCGGCGGAGTTTCGCCGGAGCGTCGCCGCCGCGGAATCGCGGCCCGCCGCGGGGGACGCCCCCGCCGCCCTCGCCGCCGCCGCGGCGGCGCTGGACGCCCAGGCCGACCGCTTCCCCGCCGCCGACGTCGCCCTCCTGACGGACCGGGCCGCCGCGGACTGGGACGGTCCGGCGGTCGCGGCGGCGGTCGAACGCCTGCGGGCCGCCGGACGGGGGGCGAACCCGGTGCGGTGGCTCGGCCCGTCCGGCGCCGGGCCGCCGGGCCGGGCGATCGTCCTCCTGGCCGCGAGCGCCGGCGACCCGGACCCGCGGCTGGACGCCCGCCCCCGCGTCGGGGCGCCGGCGGAACTGACCGCGACCGTACGCTCCTTCGGCTCGCGGCCGGCGGGGGCGATCGCCTTCTTCGTCAACGAGCAGTTCGTCGGCCGGGCCCCGCTGCCGGCGACCGCGGCGGAGGACCTCGCCCCGGTCGAGACGACGGCGACGCTGCCGGTGAGATTCGAAGCCGCCGGGCCGGCCCGGGTGGAGGCCCGGCTGGAGGGCGAACCGGGGCCGCCGGCGTTGGCGTCGCGGTTCGCCGTGATCCCGGTGCGGGACCGGCTGCGGGTGGCGGTCGCGGCGGACCCGGCCCTGGGCGCCGCGGGGCCGGCGGGCGACCCGGGGTTCTATTTGGAGCAGGCGCTCGCCGCGGACGCGGAGACGTTTGCGGTGGAGCGCATCCCCTTCGACGCCCTGCCGACGCGGGACCTGACGGGGTTCGACGCCGTCGCCCTCGCCGGCGCCCCGCCGCCGGACGCCGCCGCGGCGGTGCGGGCGTTTCTGGCGGGCGGCGGCGGGGCGTTCGTCGCCCTCCGCCCGACCGACGACCCGGCCGACCTGCGGGCGCTGTTCGCCGGCCCGTTGGGCGGCGTGACCGTCGGACAGACCGTCGGGGCGGACGACCCGACCGACGCCGACGCGACCGGATACACGTTCGAGTTCGAACCGAACGCCGGGGACGGGGCGGGCGCCGAACTGGCGGCCCGGCTCAGCGAGGTGAGCGGGGTGCGGGGCGGGCTGATCGTCGGCTTTCGTCGGCTGGAGCGAGAGTCGACGCCGCCGGCGGGGGCGTGGTCGCTGCGGGTTCTCGCCCGGTTCGCCGACGAGAGCGGGAACCTCGTCGCCCCGGCGGTCCTGACGGCGACCGGTCCGGCGGGCGGGCGGGCGGCGGTGTTGGCGACCTCCGCCGATGCCGCCTGGGGCGGGCCGTGGCCGGTCGCGGGGGCGAGCTTCGTCCCGCTGGTCCGCGGCCTGACGGCCTTCGCGGCGCTCCCCCCGGTCCCGGCGGCCGTGACGACGGGCGCCCCGCTGACGGCGGCCTTCCCCGCCGGGCGCTTCGCCCAGGCGGTCCGCGTACAGCGGCCGGACGGGGAGGAACGACTGGCCGCCGTGGTCGACGGCGTCGCCCGCTTCACCCAAACCGGCGAACCGGGGTTCTATCGAATCGGTCCCGAGTCCGAGGAGGCGCCGGGCGCGGCCGACGCCCCCGGCCGCTGGGTCGCGGTGAACGCCCCGCCGGCGGAGGCCGACCCGCGGCCGGCCCTGCTGCCCGAAACGGCCGCCCCGCAAACGAACACGCCGACGGCGATCGCGGAACCGCAATCGCTGTCGGCGTGGATGTGGGCGGCGGCGCTCGCCGCCCTGCTGCTCGAACCGGCCCTCGCCCGGGGTCGCCGGCCGGCCCGGCCGACGACGACCGCAGCGCCCGCCGCCCGACCGACCGGGTGACGGAACCGGCCGTCGGACTTACTCCTCGTCGGCCGCTTCGTCCTCGGAGCCGTCGTCCTCCGCGGCGTCCTCTTCTTCCGCGTCCTCTTTCGCGGCGTCCGCGTCCTCGGCGTCCTCAGCCGGCGTCTCCTCGGCGGCCTTCTCGTCGGCCTGCTCGGCGGCCTGCTCGGCGGCCGGGGGAGCGTCTTCGGCCTCGGCTTGCGGCGGCTCGGGGGTCTCCTCCTCGGCCATCTGCGGCTCGGCCTCGGCGTCCGCCTTTTCCGCAGCGGCCTTCTCGGCGGCGGCCTTGGCTTCGGCTTCCTGCTTGGCCTTTTCGGCGGCCTTCTGCTCCGCCATCGCCTGCTCCTTGGCGGCCTGCTCCGCCTCGGCTTTCCGCTTGGCTTCGTCTTCGGCCTTCTTGCGGGCCTCGGCCTCCTCCTTGGCCTTCTCGGCGGCCTTTTTCTCCGCCATCGCCTTTTGCTTGGCGGCTTCGGCCGCCTTGGCCCGCTCGGCCTCCTCCCTGGCCTTGGCCTCGGCGGCCATCGCGGCGGCCCGGGCCTGCTCGGCCTGCTCGGCCTCGGCCTGCGCCTTGGCGGCGGCGGCCTCCGCGGCCTGCTCCGTTTCGGCCTGCTCCGCTTCGGCCGTGGCGGCGGTCATCGCGGGGGCGGCGACGGCTTCCGGTTTGACGGAGGGTTCGGCGTCGGCGACGGGGGCTTCCTCCTCGGCCGGGGCGCCCGGCTGGGGGTAGGCGACGCGGCTCCACTTGCCGGCGGCGGCGGAGAAGGCCGCGAAGCCCCGCTCCGACCGCACCGTCAGGTACCGGGAGGCGACGGACAGAGCGGCGTCCGCGTCGGCCTCCTCCAGCGGGAGGAAGCCGCCGGTCCCGGCGGCGGCGCTGTAGGCGTACACGCCGCCGTCCACGCGGATCGCGGCGAGGTCGCCGTGGACCACCGGCCGGGAGGACTTGCCGCGTTCGCCCAGTTCGTGGGAGCCCCACTCGCCGGAGTCCCCGCCGTAGGCGTACACGCGGCCGCCGACTTTCAGCATCATCACGCCGGAGCCCACCGTGGGGTTCACGCGGCCGCGTTCCTCCTCCGGCACGTCGACCGGCAGCGGCGTCAGTTCGCCCCGCGACGGGCTATAGCCCCACACTTTGGAGCCGTCCGGGGAGACCAGCGCCGCCGGGCCCTCCGAGGACTCGACAAACGTGCCCGTCGGCGACGCCGGACGGGCCGGGGCGGCGGGGCGAACGGCCGGCGCCGCGGAGCGCACCGGCTGCGCGGCGACCGGGGCGGAACCGATCGGCCCGGACAGCACGCGGACGGAGCCGGGGACGATCCGCTCGGACGTGCCGGGAGTCCGGTACGCGGGGGCGCCGTACGCCGGGGCGCCGTAGGGCCGGGCGTAGGACCGGATCGGGACGCCGGGCGGGCTTGCAAATTGGGCGGCGGCGGGAAGAGCGCCGCCGGCGAGCAACGCGGCGGCGAGGACGGGGCGAAGCATGAGCGTCGAAGCGAGGCGGGGGACGAAGCGGCGTCGGATTGAGGCGTCGGCAGCGGCACTGCCGCGACCAAGATTGCCCATCCTGCCTAGACCCCCATCCTCCCGTCTATCGGGGAACGCCGTAGCCTGAGCCGGGCGGTTGTGGAAAACGCCCCGGAGACCGGGCTGTAAGGCCGCGATCGTGCGGCGTCGGAGGAGCCGTTGCGGACGGTTGGGGGAACCGAAACGGGCCGAACCGGGTCCGGGGGGCGTCGGTCGGGTACAGGAGGTCCCGGCGGGGTGGTACACTGCAGGATCGTCCGACGGTCGCACCGCCCCGGCCTCGCCCCGACGTTCCCCCGCCCGCCGTCTCGCCCGCCGGTTCCCCCCGCGCGCCGCGATCCGTCGGCCGGCGTCCGCGTTTCTCCCCGCCCCGAGTTTTCCCTTGTCCACCGCCGCCCCCGCCGCGCCCCCCGCCTCGCACGCGGCCGGCGTCGCCGTCGAATCCGGCAAGCCCGCCGCCAAGAAGTCCCTCAACGGGGCCGAGATCCTCGTCGCCGGGCTGGTCAAACAGGGCGTCAAGAACATCTTCGCCTACCCCGGCGGGGCGAGCATGCCCCTGCACCAGGCGTTGCTGGCGGCCCAGGACGAACTTCGCACGATCCTGCCCCGGCACGAGCAGGGCGGCGGGTTCGCGGCCCAGGGCGTGGCCCGGGTGACCGGCGAAGTCGGCGTGTGCATGGCGACCAGCGGCCCGGGGGCGACGAACCTCGTCACCGCTCTGGCCGACGCCAAGTTGGACAGCGTGCCGATGGTCGCGATCACCGGGCAGGTGCCGCAGGCCGTGATCGGCAGCGACGCCTTCCAAGAGACTCCCATGGTGGAGATCTCGCGGGCGATCACCAAGCACGCCTACATGCTGACCGACGTGCGGGACGTGGCCCGCGTCGTCAAAGAAGCCTTCCACATCGCCCGCACCGGCCGGCCCGGCCCGGTGCTGATCGACTTCCCGAAGGACGTGCAGCTGGCCGCCCTCGACGCCGAGGAGGTCGATCACGATCCGGCCCTGGACCTGCCCGGCTACAATCCGGTCGTCAACGAGCCGAAACCGGCCCAGGTCAAACAGATCCTCGCCGCGATCAAACGCAGCAAGAAGCCGGTCATTTACGTCGGCGGCGGCTGCGTGACCAGCGGCTCCAGCGAGGCCCTGACCAGCTTCGCCCTGAAGACCGGCATCCCCGTGACCACCACGGTCATGGGCATCGGCAGCTTCCCCGGGGAGCACGAGCAGAACCTGCACATGCTCGGGATGCACGGGACCGTCCCGGCCAACTACGCCGTCAACGAGGCCGACCTGCTGCTCGCCTTCGGCGTGCGGTTCGACGACCGCGTGACCGGCAAGCTGGAGGAGTTCGCCCGCCACGGCAAGATCGTCCACGTCGACATCGACCCGGCGGAGATTCATAAAAATAAAGAGGCCCACATCCCGGTCCACGCGGACCTGGGCAAAACGCTGGACGCCCTCAACGCCGCCTTCGACCCCGCCGACGCCCCGGACGTGGCCGCCTGGCGGGAGCAGATCGCCGAGTGGAAGCGCGAGCACCCGCTGACCTACGCCGAATCCGGCCCCGGCGGCGACACCGAGGCGATCCTCCAGCAGCACGCTATCAAGACGCTCTACGAGCGGACCAAGAAGCTGAACCCCTACGTCGCCGTCGGCGTGGGCCAGCATCAGATGTGGAGCGCCCAGTTCTTCAAGTTCGCCAAGCCGCGGCACTGGCTCAGCAGCTCCGGCCTGGGCACGATGGGCTTCGGCCTGCCCGCCGCGATGGGCGCCGCCGCCGCGCTGCCGGACGAACTCGTCATCGACATCGACGGCGACGGCAGCTTCCTAATGAACGTCCAGGAGTTGGCGACCCTCACCTGCGAGAAGCTGCCGGTCAAAATCCTGCTGCTCAACAACCAGCACCTCGGCATGGTGGTGCAGTGGGAGGACCGCTTCATGGAGGGCCGTCGGGCCCACACCTACCTCGGCCCGATCGACAACCCGGAGTGGTTCGGCAAGGGCACCGGCGACACCCAGGGCGAGACCTATCCCAACTTCGTGCAGATCGCCCGCGGCTTCGGCGTGGAGGCCGCCCAGGTCCGCAAGAAGAGCGAATTGCCCGCCGCCCTCGACAAAATGCTTGAGGCGAAGGGCCCGTACCTGCTGGACGTGATCTGCCCCTACCAGGAGCACGTGCTCCCGATGATCCCCAGCGGCGCCACCGTGAAGCAGATCATCACCGAGTAGTCTTGAATTCGACCGACGCCGTTTCGGCCTCCCCGAGAGCCGGAGCGGCGTCGTCGTTTGCGCCGTTCTCTTTTTCAATTCGAATCGATGTCTGAAACGTCCGCTCAAAAAATCCGCTGGGGCATTCTCGGCGCCGCCCGCATCGCCGTGAATAAAGTGATCCCGGCGACGAAGCGGGCGGCGAACGCGGAGGTCGTCGCGATCGCCAGCCGCCGGCGGGACGCCGCCGAACGGGCCGCCGCCGACCTCGGCATCGCCCGCGTCCACGGCAGCTACGAGGAGCTCTTGGCGGACGAGAACGTCGACGCGGTCTATATCCCCCTGCCGAACGACGCTCACGTGCCTTGGTCGCTCAAGGCGCTGGAGGCCGGCAAGCACGTGCTCTGCGAGAAACCGCTGGCGTTGTCGGCGGACGAGGCCCAAACCCTCGTCGACGCCGCCGCGGCGTATCCGGAATTGAAGGTGATGGAAGCCTTCATGTACCGCCTCCACCCCCAGTGGGTGCGATTCAAGGAGCTGATCGACGGCGGGGCGATCGGCGAATTGAAGTCGATCCAGTCGTTCTTCAGTTATTACAACCGGAACGCCGACGATATCCGCAACGACCCGGCCAAGGGCGGCGGGGCGTTGATGGACATCGGCTGCTACCAGATTTCCCTCTCCCGCTGGCTGTTCGGGGCGGAGCCGGACCGCGTGCTCGGCCGCATCGAATCCGACCCCGACTATAAGACCGACCGCCGCGCCGACGGCGTCCTGGACTTCGGCCGCGGCACCTCGAGCTTCACCTGTTCGACGCAACTCGTGCCGTACCAGCGGGTCAACGCCTTCGGCACGGAGGGCCGGGTCGAACTCGAGATCCCCTTCAACGCCCCGCCGGACTGCCCCTGCATCCTGCATCTCCAATCCGGCCAGGGCGGCGAGTACGGAGAGCCGACCCGGGAGGACCTGCCCGTCGCCGATCAATACACCCTCCAGGCGGAGGCCTTCGGCCGGGCAATTTTAGAGGACGCGCCCGTCCCCACCCCGCTGACGGACGCCGTCGCCAACCTGCGGGTGATCGAAGCCCTGCGGACCAGCGACGAGACCGGGGCCTGGGCGACACCGTAGCGGCAATAGAGGGCGAATTGACCGCTTGGAGGGTTCGCTGCTAAGGCGGACCGATGTTCGCCCTCGCCCTGCTGCTCGTCGTCGATCCGCCGCCTGCCAGTTTTTGATGGGAAGTCCGGGAGACGGTCACCGTCGGGGACGCCGCCCCGACGGTGACGACTGAATCACTGGAGGCCGCCGTCGCCGCCGACGGGACGTTCTCCACCCGCGTCGTCGATGGCGCCCGGACCCGCACCCTCTCGGGGAAGGTTTGGAGGAGGAGAGACCACTGGTTCTTCCAAGTCGGCTACAGCGAAGTCGTCATTGACGGCTGGGTCGCCGCCCCCGGCGGGCGGGAACCGGTCGAGAACGTCACACAACATGACACGTTTCTCTCGATCGACGCCGTCGGTAAGCCGCTCGTTATCGACGGAATCACCACCTCGTCGCAGCCGGCGGACGGCCCGGGGGAGTGTCGCGTCCGTTCATATGCGAGCACGCTGCTCCCCGCCTTCGGGGCGCCGGCGACTCACGAGGCGGCCGTGGTTCACGGGCTCTTTAACACGGTCGATCCCGCCCCCTGAACTAGCAGGAACCGCCCGCCGGCCGTCACGCCGGCGAATCGCTCCGTCGCCCCGCCCGGCCAGCGGACGGTGACTTCTAATGGAGCGCCCGGCAAGGTGGCGCCGAGGCCGAACGTG
Source organism: Alienimonas sp. DA493 (assembly GCF_043951915.1). Lineage (NCBI taxonomy): Bacteria > Pseudomonadati > Planctomycetota > Planctomycetia > Planctomycetales > Planctomycetaceae > Alienimonas > Alienimonas sp. DA493. The sequence continues at coordinate 26,520 of NZ_JBINJD010000031.1, forward strand.
AGGCGCTTCTCGTCGCCGCTCAGATAGCCGTCGCCGGCGGTGATCCACTGGGTGCGGGGACCGCTCGGCATCCCGTCAGAGGTCGGGGCCGTCACGGTCACGGCGGCGCCGACGGCGTCGCGGTCGCCCGTCGTGCCGACCAGTCGCAGCGAGACCGTTGTGCCGGTGGTCGTATCGTTTTTCAAAAGAACCGCGTGGCCGTTCAATTGCGTGACGACGCACTCCGCGCGGCCGTCGCCGTTCCAGTCCAGGCGGGCCAGACCGCGGCCGAGGGCGGGCGTGTCGAAAAACGTCCCGGCGGCCGCGGAGGGGACCGGGCCGAACCGGCCGTTACCGACGTTCTGCATGAGCGCCGGCCGCATGAACAGCGGAGAGCCGCGGTGCGTGAAGTCATCGATGTGGCCGTTGACGTAAATTAGATCTTCGTCGCCGTCGGCGTCGTGATCGAGGAATGCCGCCCCGAAGCCGAGCGTTTCGTAACCCGGCTCGAACAGCCCCGCCCGGCGGGTGACGTCTTCATAAAGCAGCGACCCGGCGCCGGAGAGGGATTGATACAGCGTGTTCGACTCCCCCTCGAAGTTCGTCACGAACAGATCCGGGCGGCCGTCGGCGTTGAGGTCGGCGGCGGCGAGGCCCATGCCGGCTTCGCTCTCCCCCGCCCCGCTGGTTGCCACGCCGGCGGTCACGGCGACCTCTCGGAACCGCGGAGCCCCGCCGGGGGCGGGGTTCTCGCGGACGTAGAGGTGATTGGGCCGCTGATCGTTGGCGACGTAAATCTCGTTGCCGGGGCGGCCGTCAAGGTCGGAGACCAGCACGCCCAGTCCCGGGCCGACGGCGAGGCCGGCGACATCAGTAACCTCGGCGAAGCGACCGGTCCCGAGATTGAGCCACAGCCGGTCCGCCGCGGCGGGAAAGCCGTTCGGGCTGCACGTCCGCGGCGGGTCGTCGCCGGTTCGGCAGACCTTCGTATAGACGTCCCGGCCGGTGAGGTAATTCGCCTCGTAAATGTCCGGCAGGCCGTCGCCGTTGAGGTCGGCGATCGCGGCGGAGACGGTCCAGTCCGTGCCGTCCGGGTGCGGGGTGAGACCGGCGGAGGTCGTCACGTCGGTGAAGGTCCCGTCGCCCTCGTTCCGCAGCAGACGGTTCGCTCCGACGTGGCAGACGAACAGGTCCGGGAAGCCGTCGCCGTCGTAATCGCCCGCCGCGGCGCCCTGCCCGTAGCCGGTGAGGACCAACCCGGCGGCGTCGGTGACGTCCTCGAACCGCTCGCCGTCCACGTTGCGGAACAGCCGGCCGCGGCGGTCAGCGGGGGCGGCGGGGTTCGGCTCGCTGCTCGGCGGGACGTTTCCGCCGTTCCATTCGCAGCCCTGGGGGAAGAATAGATCGGGCCGGCCGTCGAGGTCGTAGTCGAACGCCACGACCCCGCCGCCGGTCCATTCGAACATCCGCCGCCCGCCGGCGATCCGGCCGTCGGCGTCGGGCGTGCGGCCGTCGAAGCGGGTGAAGCGCAGGCCGGCGGCGTCCGTCGCGTCCGAGAACGCCGGCGGGCCGGGCCGCGTTCTCGCCCCCTCGGGGGTCGGCCGCGGCGATGCGGAGCGGGTCGGCGGGACCGATTCGTCACGCCGCTCCGCCGGTTTCTCGCCGCACCCGAGCGTCGCGCAGGCGGCGCACAGCCCGAGCGTCAGGATCACGGCCGGGCAGCGGGGAAACGACGCCTTCACCGCGTCATCTTTTCGCGACCGCCGCGGATTGAACAGTCGCCGTTGGACAGCCCGGCCCGGCTCCGGCACCGTGCGGCGGTGACCGCCCCGCCCCGCCGCCGACCGTTCTTTCCCGCCCTCGCACTGGGGGGCGCCGGGCTGCTGATCGTCGTCGGGGGCGTCGCGGTCGTCTGGCTGTTCGGCGGGCCGCGAACTCCGGAGCCGGCGGAGGCCGCCCGGCTGGTGCAGGTTCATAACGCCGCGGTCGCCGCCCTGGAGGCCGGCGATCCGGCCGCGGCGGGGGCGTTGCTGGACGAATTGCTCGACGAACCGCTGCCGACGGGGGCGACCGCCGCGGCGGTCCGCAACCGGGCGGTCGGCGCCGTGCTGGCGGTCGATGCGGAATCCGGCAGCGCCGTCCCGCCGGACGACCGGGCGGCTTGGTTCTCCCGGGCGGAGACGGCGGTCGCGGCGCTCAAGGAACAGGCCCCCGGAGCCCCGGCGGGGTTCTATCTGGCGAGCCGACTCGCGGCGGCCGCGGGGAACGACGCCGCCTGGTTCGAGGCCCTGCAGGGAACCGCCGGCCGGGCCGACGGGGGCTGGGGACCGTTTCTGCTCTACGAAGCCTTCGGCGACAGCCGGGACGCCGACCGTAAGGCGGCCGCGATCGCGGCGCTGGGGGACGCGCGGCGGCTGGAACCGGACAACGTCTGGATCCTGCTCAACGCCGTCCGCGTTGCCGCGGAGGCGGAAAGCCCGATCGCCCCGGAGGCGTTCGCCGCCCTCCGACAGCAGGTCGCCCCCTACGCCAACGGCTTCGCCCTGCGGCAGAACGGGGACGTGCTGCCGCTGATCGACGCCGGCCGGACCGCCGCGGAGGCCGGCGATTGGGAGGCCGCCCGCCGCAACGCGACGTTGCTCTTCAACATATTGCGGGCGGAAGAGATCGTGCGGAGCGACCGCCTCGCCGTGCAGCGGCACCCGCTGGACTTTTTGATCGCGGACCTCCCGGCGAGCTTCTACGACGCCGCCGGCCTGTCCCGCACGCCGGACGCCGCGGCGATCCCGGTGCGATACGCCCCCTTCGCCGGTCCGGCCGCGGCGCCGGAGGTGAAGGACGTGCGGGCCGTCACGGCGGCGAACCTCGACCTGCTCGGCCAGGACGAACTGATCGTGCTCACCGCGGACGCCGTGCTCGCGTTCTCCCGAACCGACGGCGGCCCGTGGGCGGAGACGCTGCGGTACGACCTGCCGACCGAGCGCGTCGGCCGGTACGTTGGGCTCCTCGCCGCAGATCTCGACCTCGACAGCGACGCCGCCCCGGCCGCCGCCGCCGGGCGGGACGGCCCGGCGGTCGCCTGTCATACGGCGGACCCGGATCTCGTCCTCTGGGGCCCCGGCGGCGTGCTGGTGTTGGAGAACCGCCTGCCGCCGGACGGCGTCCGCACGCTCGCGCCCGTCGCGGATCAGGCCGTGTTGAATGCGCTTTCGGACGTCGCCCATGTCGCGGCGGCGGACCTCGATCAGGAGGGGGACCTCGATCTGGCCGTGTTAAGCGAGGCGGGGCCGTCGCTCTGGTTCAACCGCGGGAACCTCACGTTCGAGGACCGCACCGGCCGCTCCGACCTCGGCGGCGGGGCCTTCGCGGCGGCGGACGTGCTGGCCGTGGATCTCGACCGCGACGTGGACCTTGATCTGCTCTGGGGCGCGGCCGGCGAGGGGGCGCCGGTCGGGATGTGGGAGAACCTGCGGCACGGGGAGTTTCGGGCCCGCATCGCCCCCGCCGGCGGCCCGCTGGGGTTGGAATTATTGGACGTCGACGGCAACGCCAGTTGGGACCTCGCCGTCGCGGACGGGAAGCGCGTGCGGCTGCATCCCTCCGTCACCCCCGCCCCCGGCCGGGTGACGTGGGGCGAACCGCGGACGATCGCGGAGCTTCCGGCGACCCGCCTCCGGGCGGTCGATCACGACAACGACGGCCGCGTGGACCTGCTCGCCTGGGGGCCGGACGGCGTGTGGCTGCTGAGAAATACGCCCGGCGGCTGGGAGAACGTCTCCGACCGCCTGCCGTCGGCGAAGGGACCGATGGACGAGGCCCTGCCCCGCGATCTGGACGGGGACGGGGACCTCGATCTCGTCGTCCTGACCGGCGGCCGGCTCGCCCTGTGGGAGAACAGCGGCGGGGACACGAACGCCTCCCTGCAAGTCGCCCTGCTGGCGGAGTTCGACAACGACGGCACCGCCCCGAAACGCGTGAACCACGTCGGCCTGGGCAGCCTCTTGGAACTGCGGCGGGGGCCGGTTTATCAACCGGCGGTTGTGCGGGACGCCGTCACCCATTTCGGATTGGGGCCGAAAGGGAACAGACCGAACGACGCCGTGCCGGCCGGGGAGGCGCTGCGGGTGCTCTGGACCAACGGCATCCCGGAGGTCGTCCGCGAGCCGACCGGCGGGCCGCTCTGCCACCCGCAGAAGCTCGGCGGTTCCTGCCCGTACCTGTATACCTGGAACGGGAAGCGGTTCGTCTTCGCCACGGACCTCTGCTGGGCAGCCCCGATCGGGCTGCAGCTCGCCGAGGGGGTGTTCGCCCCCACCCGGGCCTGGGAACACGTCAAAATCGACGGCGCCGCCCTCCAGCCCCGCGACGGCCGTTATGAATTGCGGGTGACCTGCGAGTTGTGGGAGGCGGATTATTTCGACCAAATTGAACTCACCTGCGTCGATCACCCGCCGGGCACGCACGTGTTCACCAACGAGAAGGTCGGCCCGTCGGAGTTGGTCGAGCCGCGGATCTACGCCGCCGAGACGCTCCACGAACCCGCTGCCGCCCGGGTGCGATCCGGCGAGGAACCGGGCACCTGGCGGGACGTGCTGGAAACGATCCGCACCCGGGACGAGGACTACCTGCGTCCGTTTCGGGCGAAGCGAACGCAGGGCTATACGGAGCCGTGGACCTTAGAGCTGGACCTCGCCGGGGCGCCGCGGGTGGGGGCGGTGTTGTTGCTGACCGGCTGGACGTTCCCCACGGACACCGGGCTCAACGTCGCCCTGTCGCAGAACCCGGACCTCGCCGGCCCGCGGCCGCCGACGCTGGCGCTGGAGACGGCCGACGGCTGGGAGACGGTCCTGCCGAACGCCGGGTTCCCGGGGGGGAAGACGAAGACGATCGCCCTGCCCCTGCCGGCGTTTCCGACTGACAGCCGCCGCGTGCGGCTGAGCGGGACGCAGGAACTTTACTGGGACCGGGCCGCCTGGTGCGCGCCGGGGAACGTGGAGGTGCGGACGACGACGGCCGAACTCACCTCCGCGGACCTGCGATATCGCGGCTTCTCCGCGCGGCGTTGGCCGGCAAGCGGACACGGGCCGGATCAATTCGATTATCAAGGCGTCACCCGCACGCCGCTGTGGCCGCCGATGGCGGGGCCGTTCACCCGCTTCGGCGACGTGCGGGAGTTATTGACCGCGGCGGACGACCGGCAGGCGGTGCTTGCCAGCGGGGACGAAATCGCCCTCTCCTTCACGGCCCCGTCGTTGCCGAAGGGTTGGACGCGGGACTTCGTGATCAGCTCGATCGGCTACGACAAAGACGCCAACCTGCACACGGTCCACGGCCAAACGGTCGAACCGCTGCCGCACGCCGCGATGACCCGCTACCCGCCCCCGCCGGACGAAGCGTTCCCCGACACGCCGGAACTGCGGAACTATTTGCAGGAGTATCAAACCCGCCCGGCGGACGCCCGCGGCTTCTGGCGGGCGATGCGGGACGGCGTTTCCGGTCGTGAGCAAGCCGGGGCGAGGCGGTGACGTTCGCCCTCCTCAGCCTCGTGCTGCTCGTTCCGGCGGCGGATGGGGGGGACGTTCGACTGCAATCCCCGCTGGCCTGCGCGGTCGCGGACGACGGAACCGTTTATCTCGCCGACCGCCGATTGCCGGGGGTGTGGCGGGTGACGACGGCCGACAGCGGACCGGTTCGAACGACGGTGTTCAAGACGGGCGGCCGGACCTTCCGCACGGGGTTGAACGCCCCGCGGTGCGTGGCGTTCGCGCCGCCGTCGCGGGCGTTTCCGGGCGGGGCCGTGCTGGTCGGGGACTCGGCGACGCGGACGATTTATCGGCTCGACCCGACCGCCCACGCACCGGCGGCGGAACCGCTGATCTCCGGGGAGGACGTCGGCCGGATCGGCGTGCCGTCGGCCCTCGTCGCGGCGGCGGACGGGACGGTGTTCGCCGCGGACCTGGAATCGCAGCGGGTCTATCGCATCCCGCCCGGGGGACCGGCGACGGCGATCGCCCGGCTCCCCGGCATACGGGGGCTGTGCCTCACGGCGGACGGCGGCCTGCTGGCGGTCACCTCCGAGACGAAGCCCGTCCGCCGCCTCGCCCCCGCCGCGGACGGGTCGTGGACGCACACCGTCGCCGTGAGCGGGCGGCCGTTCCGGTCGCCGCAGGGGGCGGCGCTGGGGCCGGACGGAGCGCTGTACGTTGCGGACAACGCCGCCGGCTGCGTCTGGCGGCTGGCGCCGACGGAGGACGGCGGATTCGCGGCGCCGACGCAGCTCGCCGCCGGGGCGCCGCTGGTCGGGCCGACGGACGTCTGCTTCGACGGAACCGCGGACCCGCCCCGGCTGCTTGTCGTCGATCCGAAGGCGCGGGCGCTGTTCGCCGTCGACCTGGCCGACGGCGTGATCACCACGCTGGTCGACTGAGCCGGCCGCAGTCCGTTCAGTTTAAATACTTCGTCACGTCCGCCGAATAGGCCCGGGAGGCGGGCAGCAGACCGGCGAGGGCGGCGAGGACCGCGAGGCCGGGCAGGAGCCAGAGTTCCTCCCACCGCACCGCCCACGGGTCGATCGTCAGGCCGGGCGGCAGGAAGGGCAGCACGGCGAACGTCAGGGCGTGGCCGAGCAGGAAGCCGAGCAGGCCGCCCAGCAGGGTGACGACGGCCGCCTCCAACAGCACGACGGCGAAGACGGTGGACCGCTGGGCCCCCAGCGCCCGCAGCACGGCGACCTCCGTGAGCCGCTCCGACAGCGTGGTGTAGAGGCTGACGAAGATGCCCACCCCCGCGACGACCACCACCAAGGCGCTGAGGGCCACCAGCACGGCCTGGGCCGGGGCGAGGAAGGTCTGCCGCAGCCGGGCGACCGGGCCGGCGGGGTTCACGGCGGCGGCCTGGAAGCCCTCGTTGACGTCCGCGGCGAACACCGGGACCATCATGTTCGCCTCCCGGTCGCCCTTCACGTTGACGAAGATCGCGGAGACCTCCTTCTGCAAATCGGGCGTGCCGCCGACGCCGGGGACGTTCGCCTCCCGGACGGCCTCTTTGAGTTCCTCGCCCTCCAACTCCGGCAGGCCCCGCAGGGCTCGCCAGCGGTTCACGCCTTCGCTGAGGGGCTTGTCGTGCCCGCTGACGGCGTAGAACCCGTTGAGCTGCACGAAGGCCGTCTGATCGTTCGCCGTGCCGGTCGGCAATAAGACGCCGACGATCTCGAACAATTCATGATGAACGTGGGCGTTGGGATCGTCCGCCCCGCCGTGGACCAGTTTAAAAGTATCGCCCACGTCCCAGTTGTTGGCCCGGGCGACCTCGGAGCCGATGATCGCCTCGAAGCCGCTCTCCCCGCCGAACCCGCGGCTGCCCTCGGTCAGGCGGAAGGGTTCGTCGCGGTTCACCCCCGCCTGAAAGAACCGGCCGATGGTGGCGACGATCGGGAACCCGCCCTTTTGGGTGGTGTCGCCGAAGGCGATCGGGACCGCCTCGGCCACCCGCGGGTCCTCTTTGAGTTGTTGGTAATACGGGTAGGGCAGCGGCTCGATCGGGGCCGGCATGCGGTACAGCGTGGTCAGGACCAGTTGCAGATCGCTGCCCTTCGGACCGAGGATCAGGTCGAAGGGGGTCGCCGGTTTGGAGAGCGCTTTATCGACCACCGCGGAGGTGCTCAGCACCGCGACGACCAGCATCGTGCCCAGCGCGACGGACAGCGCCGTCAGCCCCGTGACCAGGGCGCGGTCTTTCACGCTCTTAAAGGCAATAGCGAAGGGAGACATAACGCAGGGAGGTGTGATGAGGAAGGAGGGAGGGGGCCGGCGGCGGACCTTTAGGAAACGGGCGGGCTCTCCCCCTCATCCCTCCTTCCTCCTCCCCCCTGCCTCGCCACCACCTGATTAATAGACGCCAGCTCCTCCACGCGGTCGAAGCGGGCGGCGGCCTCGCGGTCGTGGGTGACCAGCAGCAGGGCGACGCCGCGTTCGGAGCAGGTTTCGCGGATCAGGTCGAGTACGGCGTCGCGGTGGGCGACGTCCACGTTGGCGGTCGGTTCGTCCGCGAGCATCAGCATCGGCTCGCCGGCCAGCGCCCGGGCCACGGCGACTCGCTGGCGTTCGCCCACCGACAGCTGCGACGGCTTGTTGCCCGCCCGGTGGGAGAGGCCGACCCGCTCCAGCAGCGCCGCGGCGGCGTGCCGGTCGGCGGTCTGGCCGGTGAAGCTCATGCCCAGCAGCACGTTCTCCAGCGCCGTGAAGGCCGAGAGCAGGTGGAACGTCTGGAAGACGTAGCCGATCCGCTGGGCCCGGAAGCGGTCGCGGGAGGCCTCCGGCAGCGCCGTGAGGTTCACCCCGCCGATCTCCACCCGGCCGGAGTCCGGGGCGGTCAGGCCGGCGATCACGTTCAGCAGCGTGGTCTTCCCGCCGCCGCTGGCGCCCAGCAGCACGGCCTGTTCGGCCTTCGCCAACTGGTAGCGGGGCACGTCCAGGATCCGCGTCGGCGGTCCGCCGGCGGGGTCCGGGTAGGACTTCGTCACCTCTTCAACCAACAGCGTCACGGGCGGCGGGGCGGGTCGGCGGAGCGGAGAGAATCGGGGACGGACGGGGGCCGGGACGGTAGCATGAGAGCCGCCCGCCCCGCACCCGCTCCGGCGCATCGCGCCGGCCGGACCGCCCGCCCAGGCACGTTACGAACGAGGAACGTCCCGGATGTCGCTGACTGCTACGCCGCTGCTGGCCCTCCTGTTGGCCGTTTCTCCCCAAACCGGCGACCCGCCGGCGACCGGGTCCTCGCAAACGCCGCTCGCCCCGCCGGCGGACTTCGGGGACGGTTCGTTGGAGAACCTGACGCCGGCGGAGGCCGCGCCCGCGGACGCCGGGGACCAAGTCGACGCCCTGCTGAAGGATCACTGGGCGTGGACGCTGGAAAACCATCCGGAGTTGGCCAGCTATCTCGGGCTGCCCGGGTACGACGACCGCTGGAACGACGACTCCCTCACGGCCCTCGCCGCCCGGCACGCCGACCGCCTGAAGTTCGCCGAGCGGGCCGCGGCGATCGACCCCTCCGGTCTGAACGACGCCGAGGCTCTCAACCTGCGGCTGTTCCGGCGGGAGCTGGCCGTGCAGATCGCGGAATGGAAGACCGGCTGGCACCTGTTGCCGGTCTCCGCCCGGGAGGGGATTCAGGACGTCAGCCTGATCACCGACGGCCTGCCGTTCGAAACGGTTCAGCACTACGACGACTGGCTGACGCGGATCAACTCGTTCGACGCCAAAATGGACGACACCCTCGCCCTGCTGGCGGAGGGCGTGAAGACCGGCCGGATGCACCCCCGGGTCGTGATGAACCGCCTGCCCCGGCAGATCCGGGCGCAGATCGTGGAGAACCCCGCCGACAGCCTGTTCTATAAACCGTTCCGGGATATGCCCGGCGTCCCGGAGGAGGAGGCCGAACGGCTGCGGGCCGCCGCGAAGATCGGCATCGAACAGACCGTCGTGCCGGCCTACGAACGGATGCTCGCGTTCTTCGAGACCGTCTACCTGCCCGCCTGTTACGAACGCGTCGGCTGCTGGCAGTGGCCGGAAGTGAGGCATGAGGACGGCAGCGTCCGCTTCTGGGCGGGGCCGCGGTGCTACGAGCACTTCTGCGGCAAGTTCACCACCACCGACGCCAGCCCGGACGCGATCCACGCTGTCGGCCTCGCCGAGGTCGCCCGCATCCGGGCGGAGATGGAGGCGATCAAGGAGGAGGTCGGCTTCGAGGGCGATCTGCAGGCCTTCTTCGACCACCTGCGGACCGACCCGCAATTCTTCTACGGCTCCGCCCAGGAGCTCCTGGACGGCTACCGGCAGCTGATCCGCACCGTCGATCCGGAGCTGCCGAAGCTGTTCGGCACGCTGCCCCGCACGCCTTACGACGTGCAGGCGATCCCCGCCCACATCGCCCCGGACACGACGACCGCCTACTACCGGGAGCCCAGCGCCGACTTCACCCGGCCGGGCACCTTCTTTGTGAACCTCTACAAACCGGAGAGCCGCCCGAAGTGGGAGATGGCCGCCCTCAGCCTGCACGAGGCGGTTCCCGGCCACCATCTGCAGATCGCCCGCAGCATCGAACTGGCCGACCTGCCCGCCTTCCGCAAGTACGGCGGCTACACGGCGTTCATCGAGGGCTGGGCCCTGTACGCCGAACAGATGGGCGACGAACTGGGCGTCTACGACGACCCGTACGCCCGCTTCGGCCAGCTCACCTACGAGATGTGGCGGGCCGTCCGGCTGGTGGTCGACACCGGCATGCACGACAAACAGTGGACCCGCGACGAGGCGATCGAGTTTTTCCTCGCCAACGCCCCCAAAACGCGGCTGGACGTGGTCAACGAGGTCGACCGCTACATCGCCTGGCCCGGGCAAGCCCTCGCCTATAAGACCGGCGAACTCAAGATCAACGAACTGCGGAATTACGCCGAGCAGGAGTTGGGCGAGGAGTTCGACGTGCGGGCCTTCCACGACTTCGTCCTCGGCGCCGGCGCGGTGCCGCTGGACGTGTTGGAGGAGCGGGTGAAAGACTGGGTCGCGGAGCAGAAACCGTAGGGTCCGCTCCGCGGACCGCATCCGGAAAGGCGCCGCCGGCGGGGGCGGTCCGCAGAGCGGACCCTACGCCCATGCCGCCGCGGGCAACTTCAAAAAGTTCTCCAACAACTCCACGCCGGCCTCGGTGAGGAAGCTTTCCGGGTGGAACTGCACGCCGTGGACGGGGAACTGTTTGTGCTGCAAACCCATGATCTCCCGGCCGAACTCCTCGCTGTCAACCCAGGCGGTGACTTCGAGGCAGTCCGGCAGGGAGTCCGCCGGCACGTCGAGGCTGTGGTAGCGGGTCGCGGCGAACGGGTTCGGCAGGTTGGCGAAGACGCCGCGGCCGGTGTGGTGCACTTCGCTGACCTTGCCGTGCATCAGCCGTTTGGCCCGGCCGACCGTGCCGCCGTAGACCTCCGCGAGGCTCTGGTGGCCCAGGCAGACGCCCAGGATGGGCACGTCCGGGCCGAAGCGTTCGATGATCGCCTTGCTCAGCCCCGCTTCGGCCGGCGTGCAGGGACCGGGGGAGACGACGATCCGCTCCGGCTTCAGGCGCTCCACGTCCTCCAGCGAGACGGCGTCGTTCCGCTCCACGACGACCTCCAGCGTCGGGTCGATCTCCCCGAACCGCTGCACGAGGTTGAAGGTGAACGAGTCGTAGTTGTCGAGGACGAACAGCATGAGCGACGGGCGGACGGGGCGCGGCGCCGGCATCCTACCCGCGAACGCCGCCGACGCCCCGGGCGAACGGCCCATGAACAGTCCGCCCCCGCGGCGTTCCGTCTCGGGTATCCTGCGGAATCGGTTCGTTCGGACCGCCTCCCGCCCCGCTCACAATCCCCCTGCCCCAGCAACGCCGATGAACGCCCACCTGACCGAAATCGTCGTCGTCCTGGACCGCAGCGGGTCGATGCAGGCGATGAAGACCGAGGCGGAGGGCGGCCTGGCGACGTTCGTCGCCGAGCAGAAGGCCCAGGAGGGCGACGCCCGGTTCACGCTGGCGATCTTCGACGACCGCTACGACGTGGTTCTCGACCGCGTCGATCTGCGGGAGGCCCCGGACCGCTTCACGCTGGAGCCCCGCGGGATGACGGCCCTGCTGGACGCCGTCGGCCGCACGATCGACAACGTCGGCCGGGCGCTGGCGGAGACGCCGGAGCCGGAACGCCCCGGGGCGGTGCTGTTCTGCGTCGTCACCGACGGCGGCGAGAACGCCAGCCAGGACTACACCGGCGACCGCATCAAACAGATGGTCGAGGAACAGACGAACAAATACAGCTGGCAGTTCACCTTCCTCGGCGCCGGACCGGACGTCTTCGCCCAGGGGCAGCAGATGGGAATCGACGCCTCCTCCGGGGCGGCCTTTCAGAACCTCCACGCGGCGTTGGGCGCCACCTCGGCGAAGATGTCGCGGATGCGCAAGGCCGTCCGCGCCGGAGCCCGCGGGACCACCCTGTTCGAAGCGAACGCCCTGACTCCCGAGGAACGGGCCCAGGCCGAGGGGAAGTGAACCGCCCGCCGGCTGTAACGGCGCCTACCGGATCGACTCCTCCGGCAGTTCGCCTTTGATGCCCTGATCGAGGGGCATCACGTCCTGCCCGTCCGGGTGGGCCTCGGCGATGCGGCGCTCCAGTTCGGTTCGCAGCTCCGCGACGAGCGGCTGCAGGTCCGGCCGGGCGATCAGGTTCGTCGTCTCCCCCGGATCGTTCTTGAGGTCGTACAACTCCGCCATGTGGCGGTCGGGGGAGCCGTCGCCGTGCGGGTAGCGAATATATTTCCAGCGGTCGGTCCGCAGGGCCCGCACGTTCGGCGTGTAGGGGAATTGCTCCTCGTAGTTGTATTCGTAGTACCAGCTCGTGCGCCAATCGGGATCGCCCTCGGCCAGCAGCGTCTTCCAGGAGCGGCCCTGGACGTTGGGCAGCGGGTCGACGCCGCAGATCTCCAGGATGGAGGGGGCGAAGTCGAGCGTCAGCGTCTGGGCTTCGATCGTCTTGGGATACTTCGGCGAAACCAGCGCCGGATAGCGGACGACCAGCGGGATGCGGATCGACGGCTCGTGGGCGGTGCGTTTGTCGACCATCCCGTGCTCCCCCTCCAGCAGGCCGTTGTCGCTGGTGAAGATGAACAGCGTATTGTCCAGCTCCCCCGTGCGGGCGAGGTGGTCGTAAAGGCGGCCGACGGAGTCGTCCACGGACAAAATCGTCCCCCAATAAGCCCGCACCATCCGCTCGAAATCGAGCATCGCGGCGGCGGAGTCGTCGGGAAACTCCTTGCGCCAGTCGAACAGCGGGCCGTAGATGCCGTGCCAGGTGTTGAGCCGCTGCGTGATCCAGTCCGGCTTGTCCGCCAGATCGAACGCCGTCCGCGGATAGGGAATCCGCACGTCGTCGAAGACCCCGGCGTATTTCCGCTCCGGGAAATAGAAGCTGTGCGGGGCCTTATGGCCGACCATCAACAGAAACGGCCGGTCGGCGGTCTCCTCGTCCTCTTTCAAGCCCTCCAGCCAGTCGATCGCCATGTCGGTGACGACCGTCGTGTAATACCCCGGCACGACTTCCCGGGGGCCGTCGTTGGCCCGAAACTCCGTATCGAAGTATTGCCCCTGCCCGCGGTGGGTGACGAAGTGATCGAACCCGGGGCGTTTGCTGTCGTCGTCCTCCCCCATGTGCCATTTGCCGATGTAGGCGGTGGCGTAGCCGGCGTTTTGCAACGCCCGCGGGAAGGTGGGCAGGTCGCGGGGGTAGTCGGTGAAGTTGTTGGTGACGCCGTGGGCGTGGGCGTAGAGCCCGCCGAGGATCGACGCCCGGCTGGGCGAGCACAGCGAAGTCGTGCAGAAATGGTTCTGAAACAGCGCCCCCTCCGCTGCGAGCTGGTCGATCCGCGGCGTTTTGAGGTGCGGGTGCCCCATGCAGCCGAGCGCCTCCGCCCGTTGGTCGTCCGTGAGGATAAAGACGACGTTCGGCCGCTCCGCCGCGACCGCCGGCGTGCCGAGGGCGAACAGAAGCAATAGGGAGCGGAAACCGGGCATGAGCGCAACAGGCGTGTCGGGAGGAAGGCGAGCGCGACGACGGCGTTAGTCCGCGGCGGCGGGGGCGTTGAGGTATTCCAAGCGCCGGGCGACGCCGTCCCCGCGGCCCTGCGGCCGCAGGGCGGACGGGTCGACCGGATCCGTCCCGTCGACGTGGTCCGCAAACCAGACGATCGAGTTCAAGACCTCCGCGGCGAAGATCGGGGAATCCGTCTCGTTGAGCAGCGTCGCCAGGATCGGCTGCGGCTCGACCGCCCCGATCCGGCCGAGGAACTCCGTCGCCCGCAGCCGCACGACCGGGGCGTCGTCCCCCAACAGCGGCCGCACGAGCGGCGCCAAAGGAGCGGCCCGTTCCCCGAAGGCGGTGCAGACCATCGCCGCCCAATACCGCATCATCGGGTTTTCGTCGGTCAACGCGGCCCGCAACGCCGGTTCCGCCTCGACGAAGGGCGACAGAGCCAGATCGGCGACCGCCGCCAGCCGGGCGATCTCGTCTTTGTGAGCCCGACCAAACGCCGCCGGATTGTCCGCGGCTCGCTCCGCGAGCACGCTTTCCGGATAAAAGCTGAGGTCCGGCAGGCCGAGCATCGTCTCTCGCAACGCGGCCCGCAGGTCAGTCAGGGTCTCCGCGTGGGCCGGATCGCCGGCGAGGTTCGTGACCTCGTGCGGGTCCGCTTCGCAGTCGTACAGGGCCTCGAGCGGTTTCGGTTCGAAGAACGCGGCCCGCGTCGGATTCAACTCGCCCTTTTCATGCAGATCCCGCCAATGCCGATAGGCGAGCATGTTATAGCGATAATTGTTCTGCAGCCCGTCCGGCAGCCAGGGCTGGAAGGCCCGGACGAGGCGGTAGCGCCCCCGCCGCAGGGTGCGGACGAAGTCGTATTTCTCGTCCATCCGGTCGGCGTAGCCGAAGCTGGTCCGGCGGGCCGCGACCGCCTGCGGCGTCACGCCGGGGCCGAGGAACGCCTCGCCGTCGATCGTTCCCTCCGGCTCGACGCCCGCCAGCCGCAGCACGGTGGGGCCGAAATCAACGAAGCTGACGAACCCGTCCACCCGCGTACCGCGTTCGAAACCTCGCGCGAGGTGGGCGAAGTTCTTCGGCACGCGGATCACCAGCGGGACGTGCAGGCCGGAGTCGTACGCGTACCCCTTGCCCCGCGGCAGCACGCCGCCGTGGTCGCCGAAATAAAAGACGAACGTGTCCTCCAGCACGCCGGCCGCCTCCAGATCGGCGACGGTTCGAGCGACGATCGCGTCGATCGCGGCGTGGTTGTCCAGGTAGCGGGCCTGCGTGGCCCGGACCAGCGGCGTGTCCGGCAGATAGGGCGGCGGCGAGAGGGCGTCCAGGTCGCGGTCGGAGGGCTTTCGCTCCAAAGTCTCTTTCGTGAAGTGCAGCGAGCTTTCGTGCGTTTGGCCGTGCGACTGCATATGGAAGAACGGCTGGGCCGGATCCGGCCGCTTCTTCCAACTCGCCTGGCGGGAGGACTCGTCCCACGTGCCTTCGGGCACGACGAAATTAAAGTCCGTCTTGCTGTTGTTCGTCACGTAATATCCGGCCTGCCGCAACGTCCCGTAGACGGTCGAATTGCCGTCCGGCAGCGGCGGGCGGAAGTACTGACGGTGGAACTGCGTGCCGATCCGTGGGCCGTAGCACATCGTGGCCAGCGTCGTGCGGGCCACGGAGCAGACCGGGGCGTTGGAGAAAGCGTGGTTGAACGTCAGCCCGTCGGCGGCGAGAGCTTCGATCGCCGGGGCCTCGGCGCCGCCCTCGAAGAAGTGGCGGAGGTAGTGGATCGAATTGTCCTCCGACACGATCCAGACGAAGTTCGGCCGCTCCGCCGCCCTCGCCGGCCCCCCGGGCAGGGCGACGAAGGCGAGGAGCAGCGCCGCGAGGGCTCGGAGGCAACGGGGCATTCGCAAATCCAGCTTTCGGTTCCGTCCGCCGAATCCGCCCGTCGGGGGCGTCGGCGGACGGCGTGACGTTCGTGCACCGATTCGACGGGGTTGATACGTCGGCCGTCAAGCGAGCCCGCGGCGGGCCTCCCGGAGAATTGGGACCAAGTCTTGAGTCGAACCCGGCCGATACCGACGGGGCGGGTCCCGCCGGTTGCGCCGGCGGCGACCGCCGCTCGTTCCCGTCGCCCCCGGCTCCCCCGTCATGTCCCGACGCTGCGATCGCTCCCGCGTGCCCGCCGACGGCGGGGCG
>NZ_JBINJD010000320.1:0-1417 GCF_043951915.1 Alienimonas sp. DA493
GCGTCGGCGCCTCCGGAGCCGCCGGCGGGGGCGTCGACGTAGACTTCGGTGCTGTCGTCGATTGCGAGATCCAACACGTCCTCCGGGACCAACACCCCGCGGGCGGAGACCCGGTTGACCGACTGGTTCTCCTCGATCGCCCCGGGCAGCCGTTTCAGGAGCGTGGTGAGGCTGGCCCCCTCCCACCCGCTGCCCTTCAGCAGCGTGGCGCCGGCCCGGTTGCTGACGAACAGCCCCGCCGGCAGCGTCGCCCCGCCGCCCTTCCGCACGAACCGCGTGTCGATCACCCGCAGCCCGACCAGCTCCAGGGCCCGCCGCTCGTCCTTCTTGAAGTCGGCGTTGGTCCCGGACCGCAGCACGCCGCTGACGACCTCGCCGACGCTCCGCTCGTGACCGCGGCCCTCGTAAACGACGCGGACCGGGCGGGAGAGGATGTCGTCCAGGAGGCGGCGCTCGGTGGGGACTGGGGCCTCGCGGGCGTGGTCGGCGACGAACGACTCGAGCGTCGCCCGGGCGACGTCGGGGGCGACGTCCCGGCCGTGCCGCAGGACGGCGTCGAAGGCTGCCGGCACGGCCAAGAGCTCCACGAGCCGGCTGTCCGCCCCGTCCGGGGCCGGGCGGCGGATCGCCCGGGCCAGCTCCTCGGCTTTCCGCACCGCCCAGACCGCCGCGGCGATCAACTCGACCCGCAACTCGTGCAACTCGCCCTCCGGCGGGAGCGTCGGGTCCGGGGAGTTCGTCGGCAGGGCGCCCAGGCTCAGGTCGATCTGGCGGTTCCGGTCCTGGGTCGCCATGTCGCCCGGCTCGATCGCCAGCACCCACGGGAGCACCGGCAGTTCCGTTTCGCGGGTCCGCCCGGTGGGCGAGGAGCGGCCGATCCGCCCGTTGCGGGTGGCGACCCGGAACAGGGCCAGGATCGCGTCCCGGGTGGCGGAGTTTTCGAACTCGTCCAGCACGACCGGACGGGAGTCGTGGCCGACCTTGTCCCGGACGAACGCGGCGGTGACGTCCTCGTCGATCACCGCGAAGCCGTTCGGCCCGTGGAACAGCGGGGCCAGCACCTCGGCCACCAGCGTCGACTTGCCGGAGTCCGACCGGCCGGGGACCGCGACCCGCGGCCGGGCGCGCAGCACGGCCTGCACGAACGTGGCGGCGACGAAGGCCGCGGCGACCGCGGGGCTGGTCGCCGCGGTCCAGCACCACTGCCGCAGCAGACCCTCCAGCCGGTCGCGGGCGGCGGCGGCCCGGCCCGGGGTCATCGCGTCGATCGCCCCGCGGACGTCCGCCCCGGCCCACGCCGCCCCGCCCCGCAGGACCGGTCGGCCGCCGACCTGGTGGCCGTCGAAGTCCGCCGTGGCGGCGCCGTCGTACGTGTAGACGGCCGGGCCGTCGTTGATCAGCAGGTCCGCCCCCGCGC
>NZ_JBINJD010000321.1:0-1336 GCF_043951915.1 Alienimonas sp. DA493
CCGACGTAGACCGAGGACGGGAGGGTCGGGAGCGTGAGGGCGCCGCCTCCGCCGCCAGTTGTCGCTCCGAAGACTTGGCCGAAGACGCTCGCCATTACGGGGCCTCCGTGACGGTGACGGTTTCAGCTTCGCCGCTGACGGCGTTCGTCCAGACGTAGCCCACGCCGGCGAGGAGCGGGGCCTGTCCGGCGGCGTAGCCGGCCACGGTGACGGCGCCGACTGCCGTGTCCAACTCCGCTTTCGTCGGCGGGTCGTAGGCCGTCAGGGCCGCGGCGGCGGCGGCTTGCGTCGCGGTCGAATCCAGCGGCGTGACGGTATTGACCGTCCCCGATCCGGGGAGGCTTTGCAGCAGCTTGCCGAGCGTGCCGGCCGCATCGTGGTTGCCGGCCAGCACGCGGTTGAGAATCGCGTCCCGAATCAGCGACGGCAGCACGTCGTTCTCGATGTCGGCCGCGTCGATCGCCTGCACGATGGCGTCGATGAGCGTTTGCCCGTCGCCCTCGTTGATGAGGGCCGCCTCGATTTTGGCGACCGCGGCGGTGGACAGGGCGTCGGCGATGATCGCGTTCGCCGCCAAGGCCGTGACGGAATCGACGGTCTCCACCCGGGAGATGTGGCCGCTGGCGTTCGTGGCGAGTTTGTTCGCCG
The DNA here is from genome assembly GCF_043951915.1 of Alienimonas sp. DA493. Classification (NCBI taxonomy): domain Bacteria; kingdom Pseudomonadati; phylum Planctomycetota; class Planctomycetia; order Planctomycetales; family Planctomycetaceae; genus Alienimonas; species Alienimonas sp. DA493. Next base: position 649 of record NZ_JBINJD010000321.1, read on the forward strand.
GGGTCGCCAGGATGGCGGTGGCCGCGGCGGCCCCGGCGGCGTCGGCGTCGTGCGAGGAGACCGTTCCGGAGGACGGCAGCGTGTTGATCCGATTCTCGAACGTCGCCGCTCCGAACAGCGCCGTCCGGAAGGTGCTGACGACGTCCGCGGCGCTGTGCGTGCTGAACCCGGTCGCTTGGGAGGCCGTCCGGCTGGCGTCGTCGGTCGTCACGCTCGCCAGATCCCGCGAGGACGAGACGACCGTGATCGCCGACGCCCCGGGGTTGTCCAGCGTGATTTTGAGTTGCTCGCCGCTCTCCAGGTACGCCGGGCCGAACTGGATCGACCCGACCGTCCCCGAAATCGTCGCCGAGCCGGCCGCCGTCGGCAGCGGGTACGTCGTGCCGCCAGACACCACCGACGCGGCGTAGGAGACCTCCGTGCCGGCCGTCACGTTCGACAGACGGACTTTGACCTTCACCTCCGACCCGCCCGACCCGGCGGCCGGGCTCAGGTAGACCTCGGTGGCCGACGCCCCGCCGGACAGCGTGCCGGCAAAGGCGGATTGATTCGTGAGCGACTGCATCTAGCGCACCCCCAGCGGGACGGAGAGATCGACGGAGAGGGGGACGGAGAGGGACGGGGCGGTTCCGCCCGCGAGTTCGGCGTACGACAGGCCCGCCCCGCCGTTGTAAAGCTGCGTCCGTTC
>NZ_JBINJD010000322.1:0-1309 GCF_043951915.1 Alienimonas sp. DA493
TCGCTCGGCTCGCGCCCCTTGCCGCTGATCTCGGCGAGGGCGTCGAAGATCGGCACCGCGTTGGCCGGCGCGACCTTCGCCCCGGCGGCCCGCAGGGCCGCCAGCCGGGTCGTCGCCGCGTCCCCCTCCGGCTCCCCGGAGAGCGCCAGCGTGCAGTTGCCGGCCGGGATCAGCCGCAGTTCGAGGGCGAACAGGTGAGCCAGTTCCACGGCGTCGTTCACCGCGAACCGCAGGTCGCCGACCTTGCCGGAGGGATCGGTGAACTCATTCACCCCCACGAACAGCCCGGCCGACCCCGTCGGAGCGGCGTCGTGCACCGGGCGGGGCGGCGCCAGCAGGACCTGCTGAGCCGACGCGGTCAGCGGCGCAAGCAACGTCGCACCGAGCAACACGACGCAAACGGCGAACCCACGACGGGCCGGCGGGGCGGGGCGGGACATCGACTCGCGGTGCCTTGCGGACGGGAAAAGCGGACGGCGGCGCCTGGCGGGCGTACCGACGAGGTTACCGGTCCGCACTCCGCGACGCAGGGGGCAATACGCCGTCGTCGGCGGTCCGCTTCACCCGTTTTGCAGCGAGCCCGTTACGATTTCGCTCCCGTGACGATCTCGAAGTCGATCGGCCCCACGCTGCCGGCGTTCGTCGTCTCGCTCGGGCAGGCCGTGAGGCCGACGACCAGATCGACCAGCGCCTCGAACTCGATCAAGTCCCCCGGCTTCGAGAGCGGCGGGTCCACGCTGATCCGGCCGTCCGGCTGAAACGAGACGTGCATGAAGCAGTTGAACGTCGTCGGGATCATGTCCGGCTCCACGCCGTAGGAGGCCAGATTGTCCCGCAGGTTCACGAAGCAGCTCGGGTGGTCGTCGACGCCGAGGAGGATCCGGTACATCTCCGGGCTGCACGGGGTCAGCAGGAAGTCGTGCCGGCCGCAGGTGTCCTCGGTGATCCGCAGGAACTTCCGGCTGCGATTGCTCCACAGCGTGTTGCCGGTCGTCAGCAGGATCGTCTCCTCGTAATCGAACGTCCGCCCGCCGGAGAGGTACTCCCGCACGTCGTCCGCGGCGTAGCACATCAGGTCGGAAACCTGCTGCCCCCCGGGGTCGATCACCCGCAGCCGCTCCCCGGCGTTCAGGCGAAAAGCGGTACCGCACTTGGCCGGGATGCGGCGTCGGCCGACGGGGCGGGGGTCGGCGGGATCGACGGCGGGGGGCGTCGAGAGGGCGGCGGTCTTCAAGCTGGGATCCACTTTCTGAGTGTTTCGCTCTCGGGGCGACGCTCTGCGTCGCCCCGCTCAGGACGCGGAGCGTCC
>NZ_JBINJD010000323.1:0-1221 GCF_043951915.1 Alienimonas sp. DA493
CGTGCGGAGTTGCCCGGCGACCGAGAAACCCGGTCCGCACAGCGGACCCTACGGGGGCGGACGCGTGAGCACTATTTCATCCCCCGCCGGCCGCGCCGCCGTGCTGAACAAGCTCCGGGCCCGCCTGAACGCCGCCCTCCGCGGCAAGCCGGAGGTGGTCGAGCGGGCGCTGGCTTGCGTGCTGGCCCGCGGACACCTGCTGATTGAGGACCGCCCCGGGCTGGGCAAGACGACGCTGGCGAAGGCGCTGGCGGACGCGCTCGGCGGGACGTTCGGCCGGGTGCAGTGCACGCCGGACCTGCTGCCCAGCGACGTGACCGGCTTCAACCTGTTCAGCGAGAAGACCCGCGAGTTCGAGTTCCGCCCCGGCCCGGTGTTCGCCGACGTGGTGCTCGCCGACGAGATCAACCGGGCCACGCCCCGCACGCAAACCGCGTTGCTGGAGGCGATGGCGGAGCGGCAGGTGACCTACGACGGCGTCCGGCGGGCGCTGAGCCCGCGGTTCTTCGTGATCGCCACCCAGAACCCCGCCGGCCAGCACGGCACCTACCCGCTGCCGGAGGCCCAGTGCGACCGGTTCGCGATGAAGCTGTCCGTCGGCTACCCGGCGCCGGAGGAGGAGGCCGGGCTGCTGGACGCGGCGGTGGGCGAACGGCTCAACCCGCCCCCGCCGGCCCCCCCCGTGACGGACGCGGCCGGGCTGGCGGCGCTGCAATCCGCGACCGCCGCGGTCGCCGTCGCCCCGCCGGTGCGGGACTACCTGCTGCGATTGGCGGCCGCGACCCGCACCCATCCGCGGGTCGAGCTGGGCGTCTCCCCCCGCGGGCTGCTGACCCTCCAGCGGGTCGCCCAGGCGTGGGCGCTGCTGAACGGGCGGGCCTTCGTCACCCCGGACGACGTGCAGGACGTCGCCCCCGCCGTGCTGGGCGTGCGGCTGGGCGTCGACGCCGACGATCCCGCCCCGCTGATCGCCGGACTCCTCGAATCCACCCCGGTCCCCGACGGGAGCGACTGACATGAACCGAACGGTGCTTAGAACCGGACAGAGAACCATATAATGAGGTCATGCGGCGTCCGCGGCGGCGTGTCGCCAGAGGCGGAAGTTGATCGCCGCCATCGCCAGCGCGTTCCACGCCTCGATCGCCTCGTCCTTGCGGTCGTACCGCACCCGCAGCCGCCGCAGGCCCTTCACCCAGCCGATCGTGCGTTCGACGACCCAGC
>NZ_JBINJD010000324.1:0-1219 GCF_043951915.1 Alienimonas sp. DA493
ACGTACGGGCCGACGTTCCGCTCGTTGACGTAGAGCCGGACGCTCGGGTGCTCCGCCAGCGCGATCGTCTCCGGCGAGGGCGTGAAGCCGTCGGCCACAAGGTGCAGCAGCGGTTCGCAGCCGGGCTGATCCAGCACGGCTGCGACGGACTCGGGGAGATACTTCTCGTCCGCGGCGGAGAACGGCGTCACGACATCGACGGGGCCGACGTTGGGGGGGGTCGCCGGGAGCCGGATCGGGCGGGGCGTCAGGTCGGGCGGGGTGCGGCGGGGGACGGTCACGGCAGCAGTTCCCCTTTCGCGTTCACGTCGGCGGCGTACGGGTCGCACAGCAGACGCCCGGTGCGGGCGAAGTACCGGGCTTCCTCCACGCTGTAGTCGAAGTAGAACTCTTCGCACAGCATCTCCGACCGGGAGTCTCCCCCGCGGCCTTGGCCGTCGTAGTTCACGCCGAACACCGTGACGCCGTACCGCCGCTCTTCGTCGTTCCGCAGCTTGCGGGCGAAGCAGTTCGCCAGCATGTGCCGCACGGCCACCACCGGGTCGGGGAAGACGCTCGGGACGTACCCCGGCCCGATCGCCTCAAACTCGACCGCTTCGACTTCGGCCGCCCGTTTCTTGTCCGGGTGGTCGGCGAACGGCCCCGGAGCGTCGACAGGCCCGCGGGGGAAATTGCGGTTCGTGATGAAGTCGGTCATTTCAGGAGAGCTTTCAGTTCGTCGGCGGAGACGCCCGTCGCCCGGTCGCACAGGACGTACCGCAGGCCCACGGCCTCGCAGCCGCCGTCCGTGCCCGGCGTGTCGCCCACGAACACGGCCTCGCACGGCGAGACCCCCAGTCCGGCCAGCGCCATGCGGAAAATGCGGGGGTCCGGCTTGTGGATCAGCAGGTCGGCGCTGGCGAGCACGAAGTCGAACAGGTCGCCCGCGTCGTACTTCCCCAGCGTCCGCAGCACGGTGGCCGTCGCCCCGGTCTTCGTCTGGTTCGTGACGATGGCGAACCGCAGCCCGCCCTCCCGGGCCTCCCGCAGCAGGGCGACCACCTCGGGGTCCATCGTCTGCGGGACGCCGGATTTGCCGGGGATCAGCGTCCCCCACCAGTCGAACAGAATTGCGCGTCTCACGGCAGAATCACTTCCTCAAAGACGGCCCCGGCGTGCTCCACCCGGCGGACGGGCTCCCGCCACCGCTCCCGGGCTTCCGCGACCGTGACCTCGGGCT
>NZ_JBINJD010000325.1:0-1126 GCF_043951915.1 Alienimonas sp. DA493
GAAGGAGCCGCCGCGTGGTTCTGCCTTCGCGGCCCCGGCGCACGAAAACGCCGCGACCGGCGAACCGGCCGCGGCGACGGGAAGGACGGGGTGCGTCCGACTCAGTCGAAGTCGGAGGAGCTGACCGGGGCCTGCAGCGGCGCGCCCCGCAGGGCGGCCGGCACGGCGTCCGTCCGCGGGTAGGACAGTCGCGAACCGCCGCTGGAGATCAATCGCAGGTAAACGCTGCGGCTGATGCTGTCGCTGATGGTCGCGGCCCGACCGTCACAGAAGCCGACGGCGATCGCGCCGCCGGAGTGCTCCGACATCGGGACCGGCCGGGTGATGCCGTCGTTGAACTGCAGGTTCGGCTTGCCCTTCTCCGAGAAGTTCGCCGTCGTGTCCGGGTCGGCGGTCGGGAAGTCCATCACGCGGGAATCGTCGAGCACCAGGGCGCCGAAGGCGAGGCCGAAGGTGTTGTCGTCGAACCAGTTCGCGGCGGTGTTGTTCTCGGACACCCACAGGGTGTTCGTCGTGCCGTCCCAGTTGCCGATCTGGTCCAGCGTCAGCTGGGCCGGGGCGCCGATCACCGCCCCGGCGCCGTTCCGGGCGTTGAGGTCGCCGTTGATCGGGTTGTGCATTGCCCCGCTCTTCAGCTGAACGCCGGCGTCGTCGGTCGGGTTCGTGCCGGCGACCCGCCAGTCGTAGGCGCCGGGAACGTGGGTGCTTTCCGCCGCCGGATCCAGGGCTTCGCCGGCGCCGGGCACGAGCGAGGCGGCGATATAACCGGCGTTCACGCGGTAGCTGAGGCCGAAGCTCTTAATGTCGTTCGCGCTGTCGTCCGGGCAGACGTAGCTCTGGATCTGACCGTCGCCGAGGTTCAGGGCGTCGAAGCGGGTCGCGAACGCGGAGGCGTCCGTCGCGTTCAGGTGCAGTTCCTCGAGGCTGCTGAGGGCCCGGTCCTGCGGGCGGGCGTCCATCTGCGGCAGGATCGCCCGGGGCCAGGTGTTGAGGGCGGTGCCCTCCGGGCTGCCGTCCTGCAGGCGGAAGACGCCGTCGCGGATGTGGGGCAGCTTGCCGCTGTCGCCGGTGGCCTTGTTGGTGAGGGCCAGGGTGATGTTCTTGACGTTGTTCTGGCACTCCAGCA
>NZ_JBINJD010000326.1:0-1089 GCF_043951915.1 Alienimonas sp. DA493
GGTCCGGGACGCTTCCCGTTTCGGGCGCCGCGACGTTCGATCCGGAGAAGCGTTCCGCCGTCCGCACCCCCGGCACGGCGAAACCGCGGTCCGCACCGCGATCCGGGTTCGCGCCACCGTGGGGGGCGCTGCTAAAGTGGGTCTCTCCCCGTGTTGCTCGAGCGTTTGCCGTGTCCAACCCATCGCGTCGCCGTCTGCGGGTCGATCGCGGGTCGCGGACGGCCGTGGCGGCGAAACCGAAGGCGGAGCCGTTCGACTTCACCCTCGTGATGCGGCGGCTGTGCGAGGACGTCTGCGACAGCCTGCCGGAGTTCGCCCACATCGACATGCGGCGGGTCGCCGTGACCTTCGCCCAGGCGAAGAAGCGGGTGCCGCACGGGCTCCAGGCCAAGCTGACCCCGCTGCGGTTCGAGGGCGGAGCGACGACGACGGTCCGCCGCGGCGTGACCTACGCCGCCCCGACGCTGCACGACGGGCAGGTCGAACTGCTGTACGTGCTCACCTTTTATCTGCCGCGGTTCCTGGACCACACGCCGCGGGAGAAGCTGACCACGGTGCTGCACGAGTTGCACCACGTCAGCCCGCAGTTCAACGGCGACATCCGCCGCTTCCCGGGCCGCTGCTACGCCCATTCGCACTCGCAGGCCCAGTACGACGCGGAAATGGCGATCCTCGCCGACCGCTACCTGGAGCACGGCCCGCCGGGCTGGGTGGACCGGTTTCTGAACAGCCGGTTCGCCGACCTGCAAAGCCGCCACGGGGCGGTGGTGGGGTTGAAGCTGCCGATTCCGAAGTTGATCCCCGTGGGGCGGAAGTAGAGGCTCCCGACGCCCGTGCGGGCCTGAACGCGGTTCTCCCCTCTCCCTTGAGGGAGAGGGGCCGGGGGTGAGGGTGCGGCGCAGCCGGACGAGGCGGGATCGAGCGGGGAGCGTAGATCGACCGCTGCGCGGACCCCCTCACCCCCGACCCCTCTCCCCCAAGGAGGAGAGGGGGGGGCTAGTGCGTCCGGCGGTTATCTCTAGCGCGGCGGTTACCGGCTGCGTAGGCTCTGCGGCGTCCCGTTCCGCCGAGTCGCCGCCGTGCCGATCG
>NZ_JBINJD010000327.1:0-1028 GCF_043951915.1 Alienimonas sp. DA493
GACCTGGCCCGCTGCGGCAAAGGCCGCGTCGCCTTCCACTGAGTCGAAGGCGGCGACGCCCACGACCGGCGGCGGGCTGATCCCCGTCGCCGGCCTTTTCCCCTCACCCAATCCATCCTGAACACGGGAGGGCCGCATGCCCCCGCTCACGCTGCCCCGGCGGACGCTCCACCGCTTCCGCACGGTTCTGAAGAAACACCTCGCCCTGAAGGGCCGCGACGCCGGGCCGCCCGTCCGCGTGCACGTGGGCGATCAGGGCGAAACCCGCCTCACCGCGATCGCCCCGGACGGCCACGGCGTCAGCCTGCTGGTCCCCGGCGATCGCCCGCCGGGCGATCTCGTCCTGCCGTTCGACCCGCTCGCCGAAGCCGGCGCCGCGAAGAGCGGCGACGTGCGGCTGTCCGAGGCCGACGGCGGAACCGCCGTCGTCGCCAACTGGGAGGAGAAACGCGTGCCCCGGTCCGCCCGCGGCGCCCTCGAACCGGCCGACCGCGGCCGGGCGGCCGAGTTCGACGTGCCGGCGGTCGAGGTGTTCCGCGACCCCGGCCCCGGCTTCTCCTCGGCGTTGCGATCGGCCTGTGCCGTGACCGACGCCGATTCGACCCGCTACGCCCTGGGCTGCGTGCGGCTGGACCCGCACGCCGGCCGAGTCGAGGCGACCGACAGTCATCACCTGCTCATCGCCCGCGGCTACTCCTTTCCGTGGGAGCGGCCCGTCCTGCTGCCCGCCCCGCACGCGTTGGGCTGCACGGCGCTGAAGGACGCGGCGGTTCGAGTGGGGAGGGTGACGGACGGGCCGAAGGTCCCGCTCGTCGTCCTGTCGGCCGGCGACTGGACGCTCTAGTGGTTCATTGCAGCTCGATCGTCGGGTAGAGCGAGCGGAGTTTAACACGGGCGTCGGCGGTCGTGAATTGCCACCGCACGCCGACCTGCGCGGCGTTCCGGTCCCGCTGCCAAGCGGCCACCTCGCGGGCGAGGACGGCGGCGTCGGGGATGCGGCGGTCCAGGCACTGGCGGGCCAGCACGCT
>NZ_JBINJD010000328.1:0-1014 GCF_043951915.1 Alienimonas sp. DA493
GTAGCCGCAGTGGCGGAGGTAGTTGCGGCACTGCTCGGGCGGGAACAAATCCAAGACCTGTCCGCACAGCTCCCACAGCCGGTCGGTGGTGCGGGCCGCTCCGTCCCGCAACAGCTTCTTGAACTTGGAGAACGCCAGTTCGATCGGGTTCAGGTCCGGGCTGTAGGGCGGCAGGTAGGCCGCCCGCGCCCCGGCGGCCTCGATCGCCTCCCGCACGCCCGCCACTTTGTGGGCGGACAGGTTGTCCATCACGACCACGTCGCCGGCACGCAGTTCACGGCAGAGATGCTGGCGGACCCACGCCAAAAAGAGCGGCCCGTTGATCGCCCCGTCCACGCACAGCGGGGCCACGAAGCCGGTCGACCGCATCGCCCCCAGAAACGTCGTCGTCTCCCACCGCCGGCAGGGGACGCCTTCGTACAGCCGATCGCCGCGTCGGCAGCGGCCGTGCGTGCGGGTCATGTTGTCTTTCGCCCACGTTTCGTCGAGGAACACGCCCCGGTCCGGGTTCAGCGTCTTCAGGAACTCGAACCAACTCACGCGAGCGGCGGCGACGTCGGGCCGGTTCCGCTCGGCGGCGATCAGCGTCTTTTTTTCCGCGTGATCCCCAGTCCCTTCAGCGCCCGGGCGATCAGCCCCTCGCTGGCGTCGATCCCGCGTTCGGCCTTCAGCGCGGCCTTCAGCTCCCGCAGGTAGGCGTCCGGGCGGTCGGCCAGCTTCGCCTGAAGCCAGTCCGCCCAGGCGTGCCAAGTCGGTTTGCGGTCGCGCGTCGTCGCGGGCGCCAGCTTGCCGGTTTCGCGGCGGTCCTGCTTGATCCGGCGGACCCAGCTCTCGGAGCAGTCGAATCGCAACGCGACCGCCCGCGTACCCGCCCCGGCGTCGCAGGCGGCCAGCACGTCCCGGCGGAACTCTTTGGAATAGGCGATCGGCACGGCGGCGACTCGGCGGAACGGGACGCCGCAGAGCCTACGCAGCCGGTAACCGCCGCGCTAGAGATAACCGCCGGACGCACTA
>NZ_JBINJD010000329.1:0-1010 GCF_043951915.1 Alienimonas sp. DA493
TCGGCACGCCGAACGCGACGACTCTCACTGCCGGTCCGCGTGACGTTCGCGGTCGAGGCGTTCGGCTAACGGCGAAACTTCGCTTCCGCCTGCACCTTCGCCATCTCTCCGGCGACCTTGGCGATCCACTCGTGGCCGTCGTCGACCGATCGACGGTGGTAGCCGTCTCCCATCACGTCGATGGATTGCAGTCCCGCCTCCTCAAAGCGGTCGACCACCCCCTCCGCCATCGCAACCAGTTCTTGCAGGTCGGCGACCTTCCGGCGGAGCGTCTCAAGGTCGTAGGTGGCGAATCGCGGCGCCCTCGTCCGCTTGGCGGAAGGCTTGGTCACGGCACGAATCATGGCGGGAGTCGGGGACGGCGTCACGGAATGTTGCGTTGCGTTTCAACCCGTGTCAACGGGTTCGCCCCTGCAAACGTAGGGCATGAGTCATCGGTTCACGGGATCGAAAAGTTTTTTCCAGACTGCTGTTGCGACTCATGCGATGACTCGCAACACTCCGAATATGAAGACTCACGAAAGCGCCCCGCTTTCCGCTTTCGGCCGCCTGACCCTGTGGATGCTGGAGAACACTGATGTCGGACTCGCCGAAGAGGGTGTGCATCGCCCCGGGTTGCGAGAGGACGGACGTGCAGTTTCGGCGGGGCCTGTGCCCCGCCTGCCATCAGGCGATGCTCCGCAACGTGGCGGCCGGGAAGACGACGAAAGCCGCGGAGGTCGCGGCCGGGCGATTGCTGCCGAACAGCGTGCGGCGGAACCCGATCAGCGTGGCGATTGACGCCGCGTCGGCCTGACCGCTCCCCGTCCCCCTCACCGCTCGCTCCCCGAGTCCCGATGGCCCGCAAGATCACCGCATTGCTGCCGTATTACGGCTCGGGTCGCCTGATCGCCCCCCGCGTCGCCGAACTTCTGCACGGCTGCCGCTGGGTCGGCGTCCCGTTCGCCGGGGGGCTGTCGGAAGTCCATCGGCTCAAGGCCCGCACGATCGTCTGCAACGACCTGCACCGG